>CAXTKQ010000100.1:1526-14940 GCA_964244955.1 uncultured Sphingobacteriaceae bacterium
CAAACGTAAAGCGTTTGTTGGGCGATAAAATTACTTATGCCCCAGACCGTTATGCCGCTTTGGATGGTGCAGATGCTTTATTGATCGTTACGGAATGGTCGGTTTTCAGGACGCCGGATTTTCAATATATGAAAGAGAAAATGAAGAATAATGTTATTTTTGATGGCAGGAACTTATACGATCTGGACAAAATGACTAAAAACGGGTTTTATTACAGCAGCATCGGAAGGAAAACTATCGAATAATGGAAAACAGAAAACGCATTTTAATTACCGGTGCCGCCGGGTTTTTGGGTTCTCATTTGTGCGACCGATATATCAAAGAAGGTTTCCATGTAATTGCGATGGACAACTTAATTACCGGTGACCTAAGAAACATTGAACATCTTTTTCCGCTGGAAAACTTTGAGTTTTACAACCACGATGTTTCCAAATATGTGCATGTTTCGGGCAAGCTGGACTACATTTTGCACTTTGCTTCGCCTGCCAGCCCGATTGATTATTTAAAAATCCCGATTCAGACTTTAAAAGTTGGCTCCCTCGGAACACATAATTTATTGGGTTTGGCAAAAGATAAAAAAGCAAGAATCTTAGTTGCTTCCACTTCCGAAGTTTATGGCGATCCAAGCGTAAACCCGCAACCTGAAGAATATTGGGGCAATGTAAACCCGGTCGGCCCGCGTGGCGTTTACGATGAAGCCAAACGTTTCCAGGAAGCGATCACGATGGCTTACCATACTTTTCATGGTGTTGAAACCAGGATCATCCGTATTTTTAATACTTACGGACCTCGGATGCGCTTAAACGACGGACGTGTGTTGCCGGCATTTATTGGCCAGGCTTTAAGAGGCGAGGAGTTGACTGTTTTTGGCGATGGTTCTCAAACGCGCTCTTTTTGTTATGTGGATGATTTGGTGGAAGGGATTCACCGTTTGTTGCTGAGCGATTATGTGCAGCCAATGAACATTGGCAACCCGGACGAAATTACGATCAGGCAGTTTGGGGAAGAAATAATCAAACTAACCGGAACTAACCAGCAATTGGTAAGCAAGCCATTACCAACAGATGACCCGAAACAACGCCGACCGGATATTACAAAAGCCCGCGCTATATTGGGCTGGGAACCAAAAGTTAACCGCGCCGAAGGGTTAAAAATCACTTACGAATACTTTAAATCATTGCCGGACATCGAAATACAACACAAAGACTTTGCTTACTATAATAAATAATCATGTCAAAAATTTTGGTTACAGGCGGTTTGGGTTTTATCGGATCGCATACGGTTGTAGAACTGGTAAATGCAGGTTTTGAACCGGTTATTGTTGATAACCTGTCTAACTCAAACCCTAAAATATTAGACCAATTAGGTAAAATATTAGGTTTTAAACCGGTTTATTATGATTTGGACCTTCGCTACGAACAACAGATTGCAGAACTGGTAAGTAAAGAGCCTGATTTGGCCGGCATTATCCATTTTGCAGCATCAAAAGCAGTGGGAGAATCAGTGCAAAAACCATTGATGTATTACAAAAACAACTTTTTTTCCCTGGTCAATTTGCTGGAAGCATACAAGGGGAAGAAGCTGAATTTTGTTTTTTCTTCCAGTTGCACCGTTTACGGCCAGCCTGACGAGTTGCCGGTTACCGAAAAAGCACCGATAAAAACAGCAACCTCTCCATACGGCAACACCAAGCAGGTATCAGAGGAAATTTTGCGTGATGTGGTTGCTTCCGGCAGTGCTTATAAAATTATCTCATTAAGGTATTTTAATCCGGTTGGCGCCCATTCTTCTGCTTTGATTGGCGAACTCCCGATTGGTGTCCCTCAAAATTTAGTCCCTTTTATTACGCAAACTGCTATCGGAAAACGACAAAAACTAACTGTTTTTGGCGATGATTATAACACGCCGGACGGCAGCAATGTACGTGATTATATCCACGTGGTTGACTTGGCAAAAGCACATGTTGCTGCTTTAAAATACATGGAAACCGCTACCGATTTTACCAGTTATGATGTTTTTAATTTGGGCACGGGCAAAGGAAGTTCGGTGTTGGAAGTGATTAATGCGTTTGAAAAATCAACTGGTGTAAAACTGAATTACGAAATTGGGCCGCGCAGGCCGGGCGATGTGGAGCAGGTTTGGGGCGATGTATCCAAAGCAGCTGAAAAGCTGAAATGGAAAACAGAACTGGACGTAGAGCAGATGATGCTTTCCGCCTGGAACTGGGAAAAATACATCAACGAAAACCCTTTATAAAAATTAGTGGGTAAAAGAAGCATTAATAATTTGTTTAAGCTTTTACAAAAAAATGTCCATGCTTCTTTTACCCTATAAAAATTGGTGTTTGTACCAATTCAATAAATCAAAACCAAGCACTTACCAATTTTGAGGTGGTAAAAGAAGCATGGAAATCTTAATAAGTAAATTTAAAAACTTGCCCTAAGCTTTTATGGAAAAAAAAATAATCATTACCGGAGGTGCCGGGTTTATCGGTTCGCATGTGGTGCGTCGTTTTGTTAAAACCTATCCGCAGTACCACATCATTAATTTAGATAAATTAACGTATGCCGGAAACCTGGAAAATTTGCGGGATATTGAGGATGAACCAAACTACCAGTTTGTAAAAGGCGATATTGTTGATGCTTCTTTTATCTATGATTTATTTCAGCAGGAGCAGCCGGATGCCGTAATCCATTTGGCGGCCGAATCTCATGTGGATCGTTCGATCACCAATCCATTAGAATTTGTGATGACGAACGTAGTTGGAACAGCAAACCTGTTGAACGCGGCCCGTGAATGCTGGAAAGGAAAATACGACAAAACCCGTTTTTACCATGTTTCTACCGATGAGGTTTACGGTACCTTAGGCGAAACCGGCATGTTTACCGAAGAAACCGCTTACGATCCGCACTCGCCGTATTCTGCTTCCAAAGCCGGTTCTGATCATTTGGTACGTGCTTATCAGGACACTTATGGCATGGATACGGTGATTTCCAACTGTTCTAATAACTACGGTTCAAACCATTTCCCGGAAAAATTGATCCCTTTAACGATCCATAACATCCAGGAAAAAAAGCCAATCCCGGTTTACGGAAAAGGCGAAAATATCCGCGACTGGCTTTGGGTGGAAGATCACGCTCGAGCTATTGATGTTATTTTCCACAATGCAAACGCAGGTAAAACGTATAACATCGGCGGCCACAACGAATGGAAAAATATTGACTTGGTGCAATTGCTGTGCAAAATTATGGATCAGAAATTAGGACGTGAAGAAGGGGAATCAGCTAAATTGATTACTTATGTAAAAGACCGTGCCGGCCATGATTTGCGTTATGCCATTGATGCAACCAAACTGAAAAACGAATTGGGCTGGACACCAAGCGTTACTTTTGAGCAGGGCCTGGAAAAAACCGTGGATTGGTATTTGGCCAACGAAGACTGGTTAAACAACATCACTTCAGGCAATTACAAACAATATTATCAGGAGCAGTACGAAAACCGCTAACGATGTTTGGGCTTTTTGGGAAAAAGAAAGTTGAGCACGGCAGACGTTTTGATTTTAGTACGGTTGGGGTAGATATGCACTCGCATGTGCTGCCGGGAATTGACGATGGTGCCCAAACGTTAGAAGAATCCGTTGAATTGGTACAGGCGATGCAGGATTTAGGTTTTAAAAAAATCATTGCAACGCCGCATATCATGATTGATTATTACCGAAATACACCCGAAACGATCGGTAATGCTTTGCAACTTCTAAAAAACGAACTGCAAAAACAGCAGATTGATATTAAGTTGACCGCAGCAGCCGAACACTTGCTGGACGAAGGTTTTGAAACGCTAGTTGACGAAGGCAAAGTGATGACAATGGGCGATAATTATTTATTGTTCGAAATGTCGTTTATTGATGTTCATCCAAACTTGATTCCAGTTATCCAAAGTTTAAGGGAAAAAGGCTACAAACCAATTTTGGCCCATCCGGAACGTTACTTGTATTTGAACATTGAAAACTGCGAAAATATCAAAAGCTGGGGCTGCGATTTGCAACTGAACACCATTTCTTTGACTGGCTATTATGGTTTAAAAACCAAAGAACTGGCCGAAGCTTTGGTAGATCAAAACTTGGTTGATTTTATTTCCAGCGATATGCACCATTTGCGCCATGCCGCAGCTTTAGAAAAATCACTGAAAACTACTTATTTAGAAAAACTGCTTTTTGATTATCCGTTAAAAAACCAATTGTTGCTGTAAAAAAATTGCGCCGGCCACAAATTTGGCCAGCGCAATTTTATGCCGGTAAAAGAAGCATCAGACAGAAAAGGAAGTACCGCAGCCACAAGTACTGGCAGCATTTGGATTGTTGAAAGTAAACCCGCGGGCATTTAAACCGTCCTGAAAATCAATTTGCATCCCAGCCAGGTATAAACCGTGTGCTTTATGCATAAACGTTTTGATCCCGTTGATCAAAAACTCCTGGTCGCCTTCTTTTTTCTGGTCGAAACCTAAAACATAGTTCATGCCCGAACAGCCCCCGCCTTCAACACCCACACGAAGGCCAAAATCAGGACTGATTTCCTGCTGATCAATCAGCTTTTTTAATTCAGAAACAGCACCTTCGGTAAAGGAAACTGGTGCTGAAACGGCTTCTATAACAGTGTTCATTTTTTTAAATTTTTTATTTGAAAACAAATATAACCGAAATTGCACAATTAAGTGTTGCAGTTGAAGTTTATGACCAATTACCAACATTCATTTTTTTTATGATCAACAGTTATTTTTCAGATATTTTCAAGACCGTCATTTCCGGTTTAATCCTCATTGTTGCTGTTTTTTATTTGCTGAAACCTTATTTGGATAAGTTAGGAAATCAGCCTGCATCAAGCACAAATCCAAACGCCGATCATCACCAATCCTTACAATTACAAGCTTATGAACGCTTGCTGTTGTTTGTTGACCGTACCAACCCGGTAAATTTATTGGTGCGGTTAAATGATCCTGCCTATCTCGCCACCGAATTGCATTACCGGGTTTTGGGCGAGATCCGAAATGAGTTTCAGCATAACATCACGCAGCAATTGTATGTTAGCCCAAATGCCTGGGAAATTGTAAAACGGATAAAAAACGAAACCATTTCTTTGGCAAACAGCGCGGTAAAAGTATTGCCGCCACATGCCAGCGGGTTTGATTTCAGCAAGCTGATTTTAGAGCAGATGGGCAAGATGGAAAACAACCCTTATGACGTTGCCGCTGCCTTGATCCGCGACGATGCACGACAGCTTTTCTAACATTAACAGGCATAAAAACAGTATTGTGGATAAGTAATTATAAAAAGGGCTGTTATGCCGTAAAAAATGTCGTTTTTTTAATTAGATAAGTCCTGGTTAATATTCCCTTAATATTCAAATTTCTAATTATCAATTGTTTGTGATTCAAAGCCTTTTTTAATATTAATTTAAGGTAAACACATTCATTATAAAAAAAGAATTGATAACAAAGTGTTTTTGTTAACTTTTTTTGCACAAAGCAGGGTGGATTTCTTATCTGCTTGCCTTTGAGCAGATTATAAAAAATCCCAAATTTTAGTTTTTTTCCACATCTTTTTTTTGAATCTTCGGTCTTCCAAACCGGTTTATCAGAAACACGGCTGGTAGCATTGAAAACGACATTTAGTAAAAAATATATGGAAAAAACGGGTACGCATATCTGGAATAATTGCCTTAACATCATTAAAGACAACATTCCGACACAAAGTTTTAAAACCTGGTTTGAGCCTATTAAAGCTATCCGTCAGGAAGGAAGTGTGCTTACAATACAGGTTCCGAGTTTGTTCTTTTATGAATGGCTGGAAGAACATTACGTGGGCTTATTGCGTAAAACCATAAAAAACCAGTTGGGCGAGGAAGGCAGGCTGGAGTATAATATTGTGATGGAGCAGTCTTCGGCCAAACCTTATACCACCAATATGCCATCAAACGGAAACGGGAGCGAAGGAAAAAACCAGTCTATGCCGATCCCGGTTTCGATCAACAAAGACATTAAAAACCCTTTTGTAATCCCCGGATTAAGAAAGTTACAGGTTGACCCGCAGTTGAACCAGAACTATACTTTCGAAACTTTTATTGAAGGTGATTGCAACCGTTTGGCGCGTTCTGCTGGCTATGCCGTGGCTGCAAAACCAGGCGGTACTTCTTTTAACCCGCTGATGATTTATGGCGGTGTGGGCCTCGGAAAGACGCATTTGGCGCAAGCCATCGGCAACGAGATCAAGCAGTCTTTTCCTGAAAAACTGGTGCTGTATGTTTCCTGCGAAAAGTTTACTACCCAGTTTGTCGAATCTTTAAAAAACAACAACATTAACGATTTTGTGAATTTTTATCAGGCGATGGACGTTTTAATTGTAGATGATGTACACAACTTTGCCGGCCGAGATAAAACACAGGATATTTTCTTCCATATTTTTAACCACTTGCACCAATCCGGCAAGCAAATAATTTTGACTTCGGATAAATCACCAAAAGATTTGGCCGGGTTGGAAGAACGCTTATTGTCCCGCTTTAAGTGGGGACTTTCTGCCGATTTGCAAATCCCAGACATGGAAACCCGAATGGCGATCCTGAAAAAGAAAATTTACCAGGACGGAATTGAGCTGCCGCAGGAAGTGATTGAATACGTTGCCCATAATATTGACAACAACGTGCGCGAACTGGAAGGTGCCATGGTTTCTTTGCTGGCGCAATCAACCTTAAATAAAAAAGAAATTGATTTGGCCTTAGCGCGCCAAATGTTAAAGAATTTCATCAAAAATTCGAGCAAAGAAATTTCAATGGAATCCATTCAGAAACTGGTTTGCGATTATTTTGAAGTTCCGGTAGAAATGGTAAAATCATCAACCCGAAAACGTGAAATTGTACAAGCGCGGCAAATTTCGATGTACCTTTCTAAAGCGCACACTAAAAGTTCATTAAAAACTATCGGGCAGTTTTTTGGCGGAAGAGACCACTCAACCGTTATCTACGCTTGCCAAACGGTGGAAGATTTAATTGATACCGACAAGAAATTTAAAACTTATGTTGCTGATATTCAGAAAAAATTGAAGATGAATTAAGCCAAAAGTTTATTGCAAAAAAAGTCCTAGTTTTTCATCAGGACTTTTTTTATGCCGTAAAAGAAGCATTAGACTTGCTTTTACATTGTCCATGAAAAAATGTGAATGCTTCTTTTACCACCTAAAAATTGGTGTTTGCATCAGCTCCAGACAAACCCAAATTAATTGCCCGCCAATTTTTATAGGATAAAAGAAGCATGACAAACCCTTGTTTTAGTTTTTTAAAGATTCAATGCCATCTCTGATAAAGCCTTTTCATTAATCAACTTGAAACTTTTGCCTGTAACCTCAATAAAACCGTTCAATAAAAACTCATTGATAACTTTAAACAAGGTTTCGTAAGACACTGCTGCAAAGGAAGAAAGGTCTTGCCGGCTTAGTTCGATGGCTATACTGCCTTCCTGGTTGATGCCAAATTGTTTTTTTAAAGTTAATAGTGCCAAAGCGATGCGTTCTTTAACCGGCATGTGCACCAAGTTGCGCATTCTTTTGTCTGATTCCTGAAGTTCGTTTGCAAAAAACTTCATTAAAGAATAGGTAAGCTGAGGGTTAACGTTTAAGGTAGATTCAAAAAACGGAAAGGCAATATAGCAAACCATACTTTGTTCGATAGCGGTAGCGGATACGGGATAAACGGGATCATTGCCTAAACCTAAATGCCCTATAATGTCTCCCGGTTGGGCAAAACGGGTAATGAGTTCCTTTTCATCGTCCCACCGCTTGTGTACTTTTACCTTTCCCGAAAACACAAAGTAAATCCCGGTTACTGCATCGCCCTCCTTAAAAAGCTGCTGCCCTTTTTTTAACTCAAAATTTTTTTTGTGGATGCCAATAGCCGGAACCCAGTCTTTTAAACAATGCTTGCACAAAAAGCAGTCGTTTAAATTGCATCCCTGCTTAATTTCTTTCATTGCTGAGGATATCCTGACTATTACAAGCTGCTTTAAATTTATCTGAAAATGTCATGCTTCTTTTATGCCGGTAGTTTTTGTTTGTTAATTTTAAAAATACAAAAAGCATAGCACAATTCCTGTTTTTTGGGCGATAAAAGAAGCATACAAATTGGGGACGGGTTTTGAAATTGCATTCCGGGGGCAACAGGGAAAGCAACGTTTATCAGAAGGCACATTTTATCCGGGTTTGCTTTTTAAAAACCTGTCTAACGATACAGGCCCGGAACCAATAATGGTAAAAATAAACAGTAGTACGGCGGTAAATACAGAAAGCCATAAATCTGAATTGAAGGGCGATTTGAATATACCAATGGTAAAAATAGCTGCCAACACAACTGGCAATTGCACGAAAGAGGCTAAGCGTGTGATCAGGCCCAACATAACCAGCAGGCCGCCTGCCATATGAACAAACGCTACACCGTACATCAGTAATTTAACCATTACAGGCGAAAGGTTAAGTGCTGTTTCGTTTTCAAGCACCCATTTTAGATAGGCCAGGTTTTGCATAAAGGCAAAGCCTTTTAAAAACAAAAATAAACCCAGCAGAAAACGAAGCAGGTCCAGTAATGCCGGATGGTGCTTGTCTCCCCAATGTTTGATTTTATAAGTCAGGCCCATTTTTTATTTAGTCTTTTAGATTTTAATCTGAACCTGATTCTTCTGTTTAGCCGTAACAGTTTAAATTTGTATAATATTGTTTTTACAATTAAAATACTAATAAATTTATAAATAACAATACAAATATATTGTTTAAGCAATATATTTGCAAAAATTATCAGAATAAATTTAGTTGGGTTATGAGATGTATGCCATAGCTGCTTTTTGTACTGATAACCTTTTAGAAAAATTATGAAAAACAGTACCCACCAAAATGGAATCCCTATCTCGCCCTTATTAAGAGATATTGAAACAGAAGAAAAACAAGTTAAAAAAACATACTTTCAAAAAGGCCGGTTAATCAGGGTTTCTGTATTTGCGATAGTTGTGGCCGCGGCCATTAGTTTGATTGCCAAAGTGCTGGTTGCCCTGATTAACCTGGTTACCAATATCTCTTTTTACGGGTCATTCAACCTTGATTTTCACAGCCCGGCAGGTAACCACTTAGGCTGGTGGGTTATCCTTGTACCGGCAATTGGCGGGGTATTGGTTGGGCTGATGGCATTGTATGGGTCAAAGGCCATCCGGGGCCATGGCATTCCGGAAGCGATGGAACAGATTCTGGTCAATCAAAGTAAAATCAAGCCGTCCATAACTTTTCTTAAACCCATCTCTTCTGCAATTGCTATTGGAACAGGCGGGCCGTTTGGTGCCGAAGGGCCGATTATTGCTACCGGCGGGGCATTAGGCTCTACATTAGGGCAGTTATTTAAAATTACTTCGAGCGAGCGGAAGGTAATCCTTGCAGCAGGCGCCACGGCAGGGATGGCAGCTATATTTGGTACGCCTATCGCTGCTATTTTCCTCGCTATAGAACTACTGTTGTTTGAATTTTCGCCAAAATCCATTATCCCGGTTGCTTTGGCCTGTATCACCGGTGCAGCCGGCCATCACCTGTTGTTTGAGCCAGGCCCTGTATTCCCAATGCCGGACCTGACAATGCCATCAAATATAACCTTGGCATGGTACAGTTTTTTAGGCATCGTTATTGGTTTTGTTTCTTTAGGCCTTACCAAAATAGTTTACCTTATTGAAGATGCTTTTGAAGAATTGCCTGTTCATTGGATGTGGTGGCCCGCAATCGGCGGACTGGCAGTAGGCGTCATCGGCTATTTTGCCCCGCATACTTTGGGCGTGGGTTACGATAATATCACGGGCATCCTTTCGGGCAACTGGCCTTTAACCCTCATTTGCAGCTTGTGTTTATTCAAATTCCTGTCCTGGGCAATAGCGTTGGGCAGCGGCACATCCGGCGGGACACTTGCACCTTTGCTAACGATAGGCGGCGCAGCCGGGGCTATTATAGGCACGTTTATTTTGAAGGAATTTCCCGGTTCTGGCATCAGTATCCCGATGGCCGCGTTGGTAGGCATGTCGGCTATGTTTGCCGGGGCTTCCAGGGCTTATCTCACCAGTATTGTTTTTGCACTCGAAGCAACCATGCAATCCCACGCCTTGCTGCCTTTACTGGCGGCTTGTACAGCATCCTACCTGATTTCGTTTTTGCTGATGGAAAATACGATTATGACGGAAAAGATTGCCAGAAGAGGCGTTTTTACCCCTAATTCTTATCAGCCAGACAGTTTGCAAAAAATAAGTGTTGCCCAGGCTCTTAAAGATGAACAAGTCATCCTTAATTCCGGCATTACAATCAAAGCGGCAAAAGATTGGCTTTCGGCAAACCCTGTTTCTGAAAGTTATTTGATAACGGTCAACAATGAAAACGAATTTACAGGCACGGTTAAAATTACAGACATTTATCAGGAACTGAACCCGGAGACAAAACTCGAAAAAATTGCGCAAGAAAACCGGACATGGGTTAAAGACACTGCTTCTTTAAGCGAGGCGGTAGCATTGATGGCAAAACAAAACGCAGAAGTATTGCCTGTCCTGTCTGCTGCCAATCATAAAGTGATCGGGGTACTTTCTTATCGTGATATTATTGAAAGCTACAGCAGCCAGTTGGAGGAAAATGAAAATGCCACCGCCCATATTTCTTTAAAACGAGAACGGTTAAAAATGTTTATCCAGGGAAAAAAGGCCATCAATAGAAAAACCTCCGTTTAAAATTATTCTTAAAATATTTCAATGCTTCTTTTATCGCCTAAAAATTGGTGGCTGCCTGGTTTTTAATTTGTTTAGGTTAATGCAAACACCAATTTTTATAGGGTAAAAGAAGCATTACATTTCAACTTCGCCCAGTTTAACCAGAGCATAAAACAGCGCGCTGATATGCAAAGCTTGCCCGAATTTGCCTTCGGCCAACATTTGCTTTACTTCTTTTATTGATACTTTTTCAACAATGATCTCTTCGTGTGCGTCCAGCTTTTGGCCTTGTACCAATTTTCCGCCGCGGGCTAAAAAACCATGACAACGGTTTGTTCCGGTTGAAGGATTGGGATACATTGTAGAAATTTGCTCAATATCTTCAAAAAGATAGCCGGTCTCTTCCAGCAGTTCGCGTTTCATGGCCGTTTTTGGGTCTTCGCCAGCATCAATCACACCGCCCGGAATTTCAAGTAAAACCACATCAGCAGCATGGCGGTATTGCTTCACCAATAAAACTTCGTTGTCTTCTGTTATCGCTACGGCGTTTGCCCAATCTGCATATTCCAACACGTAATAATCATCTACAATTGTTCCGTTTGGCATCCGGCAGGTATCTTTTCGCATCGTTGCCCAAGGCTTTTGAATAATGTATTCGGTAGAAAGCCTTTCCCATTTCAGGTTATCCATGTTGTTCGTTTTGATTTAAAAATTGAAGAATATTTTGCTTTCGGCTTAAATTTTCAAATGATTGTGTGTGATGTTCCTGTTCCAATATTTGATAAATGAGCAGAATGTGGTCGAGTAAATGAAAGGTTTTAGGGGTTGGTTGAAACGGAGAAATGCCTTCGAGCAAAAACTGACTCAACAAATCCAACTTTTGCGGTGGGTATTTTCGGTCGGCCAAAAGCTTTTTAAACTGGTTTTCATCCAGCAGCAGCAAGTTGTCCAGCTCCAAATCAAAATCGTTCAACAAACTTTTGTTGATCAAACCTTCAGCTTCCTGTATGTTTCCTACTGCTTTTAAGCCTAAAATTTTGGCCAGTGCTTGCGCCAGTTTGGCAATTTCTGCCTGGATAAAATCTCTGCGTATCATTTTTTGGTGCTAAAAGAAGCATCACCAGCTTCCGCTTGATCCGCCGCCGCCAAAACTTCCGCCGCCAAAACCACCAAAACCGCCGCCACCATCAGAATCTCCTCCGCCAAAACCGCCGCCTCCGCCCCAGCCGCCGCTGCTTCTGCCGCCGCCGCCCAATGCGTTGCCCAATAGAAACCACCAGAACGGACTGGCACCGCCACGGCCGCCAATCACCTGGCTTCCTCCTCCGCCGCCGCCTCTGCGCATCAATATCAAAACAACAACGATGATAATAATGATGATAAAAATAGAACCGCCGCCGCCGCCAACTGCCTGTTGCTGCGCTTTGGCAGGCGCCTTGTACTCGCCTTTCATATATTTAATCAGCGAATTGGTAGCGGCATCTAATCCGGCATAATAATTTCCCTGCTTAAAATTTGGCGTAATATCGTTTTCGATGATCTCGCGGGTGGTAATATCCGGAACGGCACCTTCCGAGCCATAACCAGTTTGGATCGTAACTTTTCGGTCGCCAATGGCAGCCAGCACTAAAATGCCATTGTTTTTTCCTTTTTGCCCGATGCCCCATTTTCGGCCTAATTCCGTCGCATATTCGGCAATATCATATTCGCCGACAGATTTGATCAGCACAACCGCAATTTGGGTAGAAGTAGAATCGTTAAAAGCAACCAGTTTATTCTCCAGGCTTTGCTTTTGATCGGCAGATAAAGTCCCGGTATAATCTGTAACCAGCGTATTGGATTTTTCGGGAAAAGGTTGGGCAAATACGCCTACGCAACTGCACAAAAGCAGCCAGGCAAACAAAAGTTTCTTTAACATATTTTTCAATTAAATGCCGTCCATAAAAGCAATGTCGTCGGGCAGTTCGTTATGGTCCGAATCTGTACTCGGGAAATACTTTTGCAATTGTTCGCCAGCCATTTTTAAACCTGCAGCAATTCCTTCGGTTAAGTTTCCAAATTTAAAATGGCTCAACATCACATCTTTAGTTTGATCCCAAAAATTATCAGGCACCACTTTATGGATTCCGGCATCGCCGATAATGGCAAATTTGCGGTCAACCGTCGAAAGATAGATCAGCACGCCATTCCGCAACTTGGTTTTGTGCATGTTCAACTGCTTAAAATAAGTTGCGGCACGGTCAAGCGCTTCTTCGCTGCAAGTTTTCTCCACACAAACCCGCAATTCTCCCGACGTATTTTTTTCCGCAGCTTCAATCGCTTTCCTGATTTGCTGCTGCTCTTGTTCTGTAAATAGTGCCATGTTTTTTAGGATTACACCGATTTTGAAAAGATGATTACACCGATTGATAAAACGATTACACAGATTTTTGGATTGATTACACCGATTTCTTAACAAGTGATTGTACTGATAACGAGATAAATGCTTCTTTTATCTATACTTTTTTTGTTGATCATCACCAAAATTTACCCGATAAAAGAAGCATCAAAAAAATCTGTGTAATCAACCTAAATCAAAGAAATCATTTCCTCAAAAAATCTGTGTAATCATCCAATAAATTAAAACTGCACTTGTGGTGCTTTGTTAGCTCCGGCT
>CAXTKQ010000101.1:0-14502 GCA_964244955.1 uncultured Sphingobacteriaceae bacterium
CCGGATCGCAGGGAAAACAGTGCTGACGAATGACCCGATACTGCTTAAATATAAAGATAATTATCAGGCGAGTAGAAATTAGAACCATTGTTTCCAGCTAACTTGATCCTATGTATAGGATGACTTTCTCCATTATGCAGTAGTACTTGTTTTAATACTTTGTATATTTGCGTACCAATATGTGTACACAATGAAAACGATAGTAGAAACAACAAGCAGGCAGTTCAGAGAGCATCAAAAAGATTTTTTTGACATGGCGGACAAGGGACAGAATATAGTTATCAAAAGAGGAAGTAAACAAGCTTATGTACTTACTCCTGTCGATACAGATGATTTGTACTTTACCCCGGAAATGGTTGCCCGGATAAAAGAATCACAACAGCAAATTAAAGACGGTAAAGGCATTGTTATCAAAACAAAAGAAGAACTAAACATTTTTTTTGATTCGCTTTAACAGATGTACACTGTTATTTTTTCTCCTAAGGCTGAACAAGACTTAAAGGCATTAAAGAAGTCCGAACCCCAAGCCTATAAAAAAGCCCGTTTGCTTATTGAAGAGCTTGCAGAACATCCCAAAACGGGCCGAGGCAGACCAGAGCTAAAGAAATATGATTTGGAAGGCTTTTACACCCGTAAAATCACAGATAAGCATCGGCTTGTTTATTCTATAGATGACGAAACCGTAACAGTTGACATTGCTTCTGCAAAAGGTCATTATGATGATAAATAAGAACCCAAGCCTCTTTTGCTGGTGCTTATCTGATATATTGTTTATTAAATCTTTTGGCGCCTATTCAGTTGATTTTTTGCCAACCTGCTTGTTTTAATTTTGAAACGATGATCACCGTTGTAAAAAAGTTTCCGGTTGCTACTTACGTTTTGGATACCTACTGGAAGTTTGCAGCAGAACGCCAGGAAATTTTTTTTAACCGGATCGCAGGGAAAACAGTGCTGACGAATGACCCGATACTGCTTAAATATAAATTTACCAACGCTTATCGTGCCGCTGACCGTGTAAGTCAATATTTAATAAGCAGAGTCATTTATCATGGCGATCAAAGCCCTGATGAAGTTCTGTTCCGCATTTTACTGTTTAAGTTGTTTAACAAAATAGAAACATGGGAAATATTAAGCCACGAATTAGGCCCATTAACCTGGGGCAACTATTCCTTTAAAGCTTACAACCAAATTTTACATCAGGTGCTGCAAGCGGGCGAGACCATTTACTCGGGCGCTTATATGATGGCTTCCGGAAAGAGTTCTTTTGGTAACGATAAAAAACACGAGAACCACCTGAAATTGATTGAACAAATGATGCATGGGCATTTAGCGGAACGGGTTCAGGAAGCAGCCTCGTTGGAGGCCGTTTACCGGCTATTGTTAAGTTTCCCCTTGCTGGGGCCATTTTTAGCTTACCAGTACACCATTGATATCAACTACAGCAACCTAACTGATTTTAGTGAAATGGATTTTGTGGTGCCAGGCCCAGGTGCAAAAGACGGTATCCGGAAATGCTTTGCAAGTTTAGGCGGCTATACCGAAGCCGATGTGATTAGGTATGTAACCGAACGGCAGGAACAGGAATTTGAACGCTTGGGTATCAGTTTTAAAAGTTTATGGGGCAGGCCACTTCAGTTGATTGACTGCCAGAACCTATTTTGCGAAACGGATAAGTATGCAAGGGTAGCCCATCCCGAGGCGGGCGGAATTTCCGGCAGAACAAGGATTAAGCAGCTTTACTTAAGCAATTACTATGGTATCAGCTATTTCTTTCCGCCCAAATGGGGCTTGAATGATAAACTGGGAAGAAGTACCGAACCATCAGCTTAACTTTGATTTGTTGTTAGTTCAGGGCTTATGTTAAATTTCTCTTGTAGTAGTCTGGCCACTTTGCCTTCGGGGTTGATAGGGTGTACTTTTCCAGGTTTTACCTTGCGGTAAGTGATGGATACCCTTCTTTCCCTATGCTGTACATTTCCATCTACAACGTCTTTCTTTCTGGGCGGTATGCCATGCTTCCACTTTTTCCGGGCGTCGTCCTGCATGATATACATAGAACGCCTCGGAATCTCCAAGTCAATCACCTCCAGGTTCTTCCCTTTGATGAACCGCATGATGCAACTGCTTCCCAAATTTACCCCACATATCTGGTTTTCGTAATAAGCCCTGTCCTTATGCGGTTTGATGCCTTCTCCCGGAACATATTCATTAATAATAACCTGGTCGGGTTGGTTGATTAAAATTTTTTGCTCCACGATTTTTTGTGACAACTGGTAGATCAAGGGAGGCATGGCAACCGGAAATTCAATCAGATCATAAGGCTCGTCCAGCTCATTGCGGTAACCATAATATTGCAGCCTTCTTGTATAATCAACAACCCATATTTGACTGTCAATTTCATTTAATAATTGATCTTCCATTGACTGATCTATAAAATCAGGGTATAGTAGCAAACCTGGTAGTGCTGTTTCCATTTTCAGATAGTTAAATTTACTTTTGGCCTAAAAGCAGGTAACAAAATATTTTGAAGGGCAACAACTATCATTCAGTTAAGTTTAAAATGTTTAACAACTATTTGTAGAATGCGGTTATGATG
Source organism: uncultured Sphingobacteriaceae bacterium (assembly GCA_964244955.1). Classification (GTDB taxonomy): domain Bacteria; phylum Bacteroidota; class Bacteroidia; order Sphingobacteriales; family Sphingobacteriaceae; genus Mucilaginibacter_A. The sequence continues at coordinate 2,597 of CAXTKQ010000101.1, forward strand.
CAGCTTCTATCTCCACCCAGGTAAAAAAATTAGCGGTAAAAAGGGCAACGCAAACGATTGCTTCCTGATGCTTCTTTTACCAGGTAAAAGTTATTAAACCGATATTGTATTGATTTCAGTTTTACTGTTTCTGGTTATTTCCCCCACCCTCAAAAATCGTAATACAAATTTCTGAAACTGCTGCGCAGGCCGAAAGTAAACATGGCGGTATTACTGATGGTTTGCGCGTTTGCTTCATGGCGAAGTATTCCGCCTACTTCCAAACGCAGGTTATATTTTGGGTTGAGAATGTACGACACCCGGCCTTCACCGTAATATAAATTTGTGGTCAGCCCTTGCCCGGTATAGTTTCCGGTAAGTTTAGTGCCCTGGTCGTAAGGTTTAAAAATGTCCTTGCCATAATTATCGGTCAAAGTAGCATCCAAACCGTAATGCCCGAATTCCCCTTGCCCATAAAAATTAAAACGTCCGATCGCATAGTTTAAAATACCGACAACCTCGCGAAAGTTGGCCCCAAAAGGATGTGCTAACGGTTCGGTGTTTTGTGAATAATTGATGATCGAAACCACTTCAGAATAAGTATAAGGCTTGGCATTGTTAAACTCCAACAGATAATTTAACCGTTTTACATCTAATAAATCCGCACCGCGCGTACCCAACTGCCAGGCGTACTTATTGCGGATGCTGCCGGTATTTGATAAAAAATCCTTCGCCACAAATTCATCTAAAGCAAATTGACCGTAAACAGCATTTTTATCGGCGAACTTGTATTTTCCGGTAAAACCAATCAACGCATTATCGCCGGAACCATTGTTGGCTTCGAGCGGACGCAAAAAAATAAGCGGATTAGCGTAGTTAAAATCAAACCCGCGCTTGTTTCCGGCTTCGTCTTTATCTCCCCAAATTATAGAATCAAAAAAACCTAAAGATACTTTGTTGCTCACGTTCCAATCCAGGTAATGAAAAACCCCCCATTTGCGCCGGTAATCGTCCTGGTAAGAAAATTTTGGCGCCGTTGGGTCTTGCATATACGCCCACATGGCCATGTAACGCACGTTTCCTAACGTGCCGGTCAGCTTTAAAAAAGGATAATTGGAAGCAAAATCCGACAATAAAACCGAACGGTAGCCATCGCCGATAAAGGTTTTGTCCTGGCCCAAAGCAATGTTTAAATATTTAACGGGCGTGTAAGACAACAATGCCGTTGAGTATGACCAATCGCGAATCCTTTTGCCAAAACTCCTGTCGTAAGCTTGCCCCGGAACAATGTAGATCACGCTGTTTGCCGTCCGGTTGATGTATTTATCTACATAATCTGCAAACACGGCCTGGTTTTCGTAACCGCTGGTGTAAAAGGAAAATTTGCTGCCGATAGTGCCGCCAACCTGATAACCACGCGTATTCAGCCAGGTGGTTTTACTGTTGGAAAAATCCCGGCCTAAAGTCAGATCGGGTAGATAATCTACATAAGCGGTAAAACCTTTTTCTTTGATGTCAACCAAATGTTCGTTAAATATTTTGCGGTGCAGCCAGCTTCTTTTACCAACAGAATCTACACCGGCATTCATTAAGGATTGGTATTGCTGGCTAATTAAAGGTTCATCAACCAAAAAAGGCTTCATCGAACTATGAAACCTGGATTTGTTGGAGTAAACGCTCGAATCTAATTTTTGGTAAAACTGGTAAGCATAAGGCAGGTAATTGGATTGCGCCTGCGAATTTACACGGCATAAAAACAGTATGATAACTATACCAAGTAATTTTCTTTTCATAAAATAAAGTGGTTGGAATGAAGCTGAAAGAAACGAACAGATTTTGATGGCGAAACAAAATCCGGCAAGGTTGGCAGCATATGATTTTTTATGTGGTAAAAACAGTATCGGCAAAAAATTTGGTTGCGGAAGGTTTTGCCTCAACCTAAATAATTGTTTGCGTTTCCGCTTTTACGGTGCAAATATTAAAATAATTACAAAAAAGAAAATTTATTATCTGCCTACTTTAATGTTGCGGCTTTTTCCTGAAGTTCGGTGTACCAATCTGCGCCGTATTTCCTAATCAACGGATCTTTTAAAAACTGGTAAACGCTTACTTTCAACTCGTTGCCGAAAGCGCAGGCCGGGCTGCAAATGCTCCAACGGTCGTAATACAAAACTTCAAACTCCGGGTATTTTGTTAAGCGGATTGGGTACAAATGGCAGGAAATGGGTTTTTTCCAATCGGTTGCGCCTGCTTCGTATGCTTTTTCTATGGCACATTTTGTGATGCCGTTTTCCCAGGTTACGTAAGCACATTCTTTGTTGCCGTCAACACAAGGCGTGGTATAATCGCCTTCAAAATCAACAACCGAAGTGCCAACTTGCTCAATGGTTTCGATGCCCTTGGCCGTCATATAAGGTTTTACGGCCGGATAGATTTTTTCGAGCACGTTCAGCTCGTCCAGGTTTAGCGGCGCGCCCGAATCCCCTTCTACACAACAAGCGCCTTTGCAACGGTTTAAGTTACAAACAAAGTTTTCGGCAATTACATCCTCGTGCACCAATGTATTTTTAACTTCAATCATTTTAGAGCCTGTTTAAATTTTATTTGGTGAAAATACCCAATGCTTCTTTTACCCTATTAAATTTGGTGCCTGTATTAATTTTTATAAACCAAGAAATAAATGTTTACCAATTTTTAGGTGATAAAAGAAGCATCGAAAGCCTGTTAAACAAATTTAAACAGGCTTTTATTATTCCTGGGATAACCCGCCTAATGGATATTTTAAATTTTTTGCGCCTGAAATTTCCAGTGTAACCGTTCCAACCAAAATTTCTACCTGTGCTTTGATCGGAATGCGGTTTCCGTCGTTCGTAATCCACAAATACAATTTGCTGTCTTTCCTGAAAATACGCCCGGCAATGATGGAAGGCGAAAATTTCAGACAGTTAAAAGTCCCTAATTCGCAGGTTATGGTTTCTTTTCCCAAATAAGTAATGCCTAGGTTTTCTACTTTATTTTCCGAAAAGTATTGCAAAGTCAGCTCCTCGCCTACTTTCACTTTTGAAATGTCCAGATCGCGGGCGAAATAATAAGCAGAAGGCAAATCAAAAATTTGGCCTTTAAAAGGATAAACGCCGCTTTGCGCCGTAATTTTTTTGGTCTCGTGGTCAAAAGTTACCTTATCGGTACGGCGGTATTTTCCTTCGCGCCGGTTTTCTGTATAGTAATAGGGCGTTAAAGTGCTGCGGTCTATAAAACTTTCGTAGCGGTTCCTCACTTTAAAAAAAACATCAAAGCTGCCAGATGTCCTGCCGTCAATTACGATATGATAAGTTGGTTTATTATTAAACTTAACTCCGCTTTCTTCTACCCTTAAATTGGCTTCGGCACCGGTAAAAATGCCATACTTTAAACGATAACTTAACTGCTCGCCGTCTTTAAACGCTAATGCACTTCTTTTGTCCAGTTCCTGAGCGGATACCAAATGGTGCAGTGTAAAGATCAGCGCGACTAGTACCCATAATTTTTTAGCCATAAGTGGTAAGACGGAAAATAAATTTTTTATACAACCTCTTTACGTTTGTAAACAGGAACAGTTGAACAAGGTTCGCCATAAAGAATACTTTTTACGATGGGCGTAAGGCGAAAAGTTAAACTTACGTAAGCTGATTGCGGTACGGCAACATCACCGCAACCTTTGATGACTACGCGCTGGTCGCGAAACTTTTCCAAATCCAGGTTGCCAATTGCTTCTTCAAACAAAACAGTTTCCAAAGTATTTAAATCCCCAAAAACCACTTTTTTTGCGATGGAAGAAAGTTTATTGGCCAACAACATATAAGCCCAAGTTGGCACAATTGCATCAACCGAGCAAGTAATGGCCACAAACTGATCCTGATATTGCGCCCAGTTGTGCTGTTTGATAAACTCCCTGAAATCTTTTTCGCGCAAGATCAAACCCATAAAAAGGTTGTCTTTGATATCGTACAAAACCCGCTCGCCTGTTGGATAAAGGCTGGCCGGGTCAAAAGTAACCAAACCACTTTGCGCAACTTTGTTCACTATATTTTCCTGAATTTCCATGCTGATAAAATAAAAAAAATCCGGAAACAATATACTTATTTCCGGATGCAAAATTAGTTTAATGCCTGGTTTAAAAGAACTTTGCCCTGTAATCTTTTACGTTTGCTTTGTCTTTTAACACATTAAATACATCGGTATCCAAACGCTGCAGCACGGCTTGTGCAATTTGCTGGCGGTCTTTCAAAGCATTGTTTAATGCCGGCGGATTGTTGAAGCTATCTACTTCAAAAACATAAACACCGTTTTGGCCTTCAATTGGTTTTGAAATTTTATGTACCGGAGAACCGAAAACAGCACCAACCACTTTGTTTTCCTGCGCAATGCCCGGAATGATTGGGTTTGCAAAAACAATGTTTTGTACCGGCACAACTTTGCCGCCCACTTGTGCCGCAACTTTGTCCAGTCCGGCTGCCCCTTTTAAGGCATTGTTTAATTTTTCTTCCAGTTGTTTTGCTTTTACCTGGTTAAGTACGGCCGGTTCAATTTGCTTTTTAACCATATCCAATGTCAAAATCCCTTTTGGTTTGATGGCTTCCAATTGGGCAACCACGTATTGGTTCCCTAATTCAAAAACCTGGTTTGATACATCGCCCTTTTTGGCACCGTAAGCCCATTTTACCACGTCGCGTGCATTTTCTAACCCGGTTACGGCGGATGCACTTGCCGTTACATCGTCCGCAGCTTGTTTTTGCAGTTTATCTGCTTTTATGGCATCTGCAAAAGAACCTCCGGATACTTTGCTTAAAAATGATTGTGCTTTGGCATAAGCTGCAGATTGGGTTTTGCTGCTTGGCGTTAACGGCTTGTCAACCACGGCTACTTTAACCACTTTGGATAACCCTTTCTGGTCTTCAATTTCAATCAAATGCACACCAAACTGGGAAGTAACAATTTTCAAATCGCCTTTTTTGCCTTTAAAAACAGCATCTTCAAAAACAGGCACCATTGCGCCACGCGCAAAAGTGCCCAACTCGCCGCCTTTTGCAGCAGAACCGTCAATAGAATTGGTTTTGGCCAGATCAGCAAAAGATTTTCCGCCCAGGATCAGTTTTTTTAATGAATCGGCTTTGGCCAAAGCTTTGTCTGCGCCGCCTGCCGTTGCCGGGTTGATTAAAATATGACGTGCTTTTACCGAATCGGGGCCAACTTCTGCACCAATCAGTTTTGCAATTTTGTAAGCACCGTTAGCGAAATAAGGGCCGTAAACGAAGCCCGGCGCAGCATTAAACATTACCGAATCTAAAGTTGGATCCAATTGCCCTTTTTTCTGATAAAACAAGGGCGCAGGCGTAGCGGCATTAATGGCCACAAAAAGCGAATCGTTTTTGCTGGTTTTAAAACCGTCCAGCAGTTTGTTGATCTGCTCTTTTACAGCAGCCGTATCAGCTTTGGATGGTGCCGCATTAAAAACCACGTAATCAAAAGCACGCGTCTCTTCCGGGTTTATAAACTCGTTTTTGTGTTCGTTGTAATACGTATTGTAATCTTCGTCGGTCAGTTTCACCTGGTTGTCCGGAACCGAAGCATAATCTAAATTGACATAGCTAAAATTGGCAATTTTGTTGCGTGCTTCGTAATCGTCTTTTGCTTCCAACGAGTTTACATAAAGCCCGTTGCGCACCAACGACAAGTATTTTTCTGACTTTTTGCCTTCAATAATTTGGTTCACAAAAGTTGCCCATTGTTCTTTCATTGCCGGGTCAGCTTTTGCAGAATTGATATTTTGCAAAAAACCCAACAACTGCTGGCGGTCAAACTGCCCCGTTTCGCGGTTGGTAAAAGCCTGCACAATTTGCGGGCTTGGGTTGTTGCCCTGCACTAAAGAAATACTTTCCAAATCGCCAACGGCAATCCCCAATTTACTGATTTGCTTTTGCAGGATAATCTGGCTGATGGCCTGGTTCCAGGTAGTTTGCTGTACATAGCTGGCCATCTGCGGGTTTAAGTTGGCCTGGTTAGATTGCTGCTTAAAATTCCGGATGTTTTGCTCCAGCTTGTTGTTAAAATCGTCGTAACTAATCTTATCGCCTGCAACTTCGCCAATTGTAGTCCGGTCGCCGTTCATAAAAGAACTTCCGTAATGCACCACTTCCCCGATAATAAACGCGAAAAGTGCCAAACCGATCACCACAACCATGATCAAACCCAACCGGTTCCGCAGAAAACTCATTATTCCCATAAAAAAATCAATCTATTTAAATGCTTAAAAAAGAGGGCGCAAGATACAAATTTTATAAAAACCCGATACATGAAATTGCGCAATTTGTTTTTACTTTTTTCGGGGGTTTGTTTGAATCTATACCAGTAAAAAAAGGCCATGCTTCTTTTACCCTATAAAAATTGGTGTCTGCATCGGTTTAAATCAACCTAAATGTTTACCAATTTTTATGCGATAAAAGAAGCATGGAAACTTATTGAGTAAATTTAAAAGGTTTTCTATGGATTTAATCCCTGCTTCACGTTAAACGTTCCGGTAGATTGATTAAACTCCGGTTCTGTTAAATCTTCATTGCACCTAAAAGTGCTTCCGCTGATCACATTGCCGTCCATCGTTTTTAAAGTAGAAAACTGGTTGGAGTAAAACCGTTTTCCGGCCTGGTCCCAAATCAGTTCTTCTGATTTAAACGTATCGCCTTTATCGTTCACCACCACCACGTTTCGGTGCAGTTCAATAATTTTGTTGAGGTTTTTGGTAATGGCATATTCAGCCGTAACCGTGCTGGTCAGCTTCAGCTTCGGGTCGTAAAAATCAATATGCACGCCTTTGGGCATTTCGTAATAAGACTTTTCGGCTTTGGCTGCGGTATGGTTAAGCATCACTGGTGCGGTCATCCGGGCTTTTACTTTGGCTGAATCGCTGTAGATCACATCAACGCCAATGGTAGTTTCAACCGGGTTGTTTACTTCCTTGCTCGAAATTTGCCTTACTTTTTTCAGGTCGTTTTCGCAAGACCAAAAAAACACCGGTAAAAGAAGCATCAGCCATTTTAACGCAGGTTTTTTTGGGGGAAACGGCCGCTGCATCTTTTTAATCAAACTTATACTTCCTGAACCAGGTATCGTTCAGCAAAAAACCCAGCCTGAAATTGACATAGTTTTCTTTCACCAAATTATTTTGAAGCGTACCGCGCCTGCCAACTTCTGCCGATAAATTTACCTTGTAAAAAGCAGTACGGCTTTGCGAACGGATAGGCAAACCTACGCCAAAAGTAACCGCAGATTCATTGATATCGGTGCCGGAAGTATGTATATAAGTTTTGTTTAACTGATAGCCCAACCGATAATCCATAGCAGCCAAATAACTGTTCAGCGCGTTTATATTTGGGGTGATTTGCCCGCCGATGTGGTAAGACTGCGTATTTTTAAGCCCCTGGTTTACACCGTCAATAACTAAAGCTGACCAGTTGCCTGTGCTGTAATCCGCGCCGATCAAATAATGGTTCAGCTTTTGGTACGAAATGCCAAAATGCTGTTCCATCGGCAGGTTGATTTTGGTATTGGTGCCCGTGCGCGAATAAGTTGTGTCTCTTGCAATATCTATTTCCCCGGTTGTCGGATCGGTAAGGTATTGGGTAGAAATGTATTTGCTGGTAGAATTTAGGGTCGATTTTAATGTTCCCGAATAACCCAAAACAATGCTGGACGTTGTGGACAGATCAAATTGATACTGCAAACCGTAATCATAACTTAAACCTTTAACACTCTGGCTGTTTTCTATTTGCGTGTTAAAAGAAGAAGCCGCATAATTAGGAATCTCCACCGAACTGGTTTTGCGCAGGTTCCCAAAAATATAACCCACGTTGAAACCTAAGTTTAAATGTTTGAACAGGTTGAAGCCATAACCGATATAAGCTTTTGACAAACCGCCGTCGCCGCCGTAAATGCTGTTGACCGTATTGGTATCAATTTTGGTAACCTGTTTAAAATTATAGCCCAGATCGCTGTAAGGCAGCAGGCCAAAGCTGAAAGCAGAAGTCCCCCGGGTAATCGGGATGGCAAAGGCGATGTGGTTCAGCCTGAAATCAGAACCGGTTTGCTTATCCGAACTGTTGCTTAATGTATTGATTGTGCCGTAAGCGCCAACATCAATGGTAGTTAACGTAATGGCCGAATACGAAGCCGGGTTCAGCATATTGATGTTGTTGTAGCCGCCAGCGGTACGCACACCGGCAGCAATGCCGCCCATGCCCATGTTTTGCGGCAAAGCCTGTTCCTGTAAAAGGCCCAAACCAAACTTGGAATATGGCGAACTGGTAGTAGCCTGGCCGGAAACTTTGTATGCCGAAAATATAGATAAAAGTATAAGTAAAATTTGGGTACGATTGATCATTCTTGCTGATGTATAACTGCGTTTAATCCTTTCAGAACTAAATAAGGTTCGGGCTTAACGGAAGCGGCAAAGATGCTACTTTTCAAGTGAGTATCAAAAAAATTAAGGTCGCCGCCGGTTAACAGGATATTGGTTTGTGGGTCTTGTTGTGTTAGTTTTTTTATAAAGCCTTCTGCTTCGTAACGCAATCCGTTTTGCACGCCCGAAAGGATTGCTGCTTTTGTATTGTTGCCCGAAACCAGGTCAAAACCCGTTTCTGCTTCAATTAAAGGCAGTTTTTTGGTGAAATGCTTTAACGCTTTAAACCGCATTTTTAATCCGGGAGAAATACTGCCGCCATAATAATTTCCTTCGGCATCAACCCAATCGTATTTAACACAAGTTCCGGCATCAATCACCAAATTACTGTTTTTAGGGTATAAAAAATGGGCGCCAACTACGGCAGCCAAACGGTCTAAACCTAATTTTTCGGGCTGCTGGTAATGGTTTTTGATGCTTTTTGCCATTTGATGATGAAACCGAAACGTTTTTAACTGCTGCTCCAACATCGCTTCCCACAAAAAAATTTTGTTTTGTACCGAAGAAATGATGGCCGTTGCCGGTTTAAATTTTAGGAGGATTTGTTGGAGCAGCTTTTCGGTGATTTGCCGGTAACGCTCCGTCCACAATAGGTTTTGTTCTTCAAAAACAGCAACTTTAAAAAAAGTATTGCCGATATCAAACACCAGGTTAACCATCAGGCGTTGGCAACCGATAAAATGGATTCGAAAATGGCCAGCCCGTCTTGGTTGGCCAGCAAACTATCGGCGGCGCGTTCCGGGTGCGGCATCAACCCAAAAACGTTACGGGCTTTGTTGCAAACACCGGCAATGTTTTGGATAGAACCGTTTGCGTTGGCTTCGTCCGTATAATTTCCGGCGGCATCGCAGTAACGGAACAAAATCTGGTCGTTCTGCTTCAATTCTTCGATACTGTTTTTATCGGCATAAAAATTGCCTTCGCCATGCGCTACCGGAATTTTCAACGCTTTGTTCAGATCAACTTGCGAAGTTAAAAGTGAGTTGTTGGTTTGTGCTTTTAAGTACGTGTTGCGGCAAATAAATTTCCGGTTTTGGTTGTGCAATAAAGCTCCCGGAACCAAACCGGCTTCGGTCAGAATTTGAAATCCGTTGCAAATGCCTAACAAAAACCCGCCATTGTTGGCAAAACGGATTACTTCCTGCATAATCGGAGAAAAACGGGCAATGGCACCGGAACGCAAATAATCGCCGAAGGAAAAACCGCCCGGCAAAACGATAAAATCTGCGCCCTGCAAATCGTGGTCTTTGTGCCATAAACGAACCACCTGCTGCCCCATGATTTTTTCCAGCACGTAAATGATGTCCTCATCACAGTTGGAACCAGGGAAAATAACTACGCCGAATTTCATCTTACAAAACTAACAGAACTGTTTAAAAACCACTGTACCTAAAAGTTAAAAATTGTTAAACTGAAAGTACAGGATGCCGAACAGCAGCAGCAGGTACAAGCTTTCGTAAAACCATTTTTTGGTGGCGTATAAAAAGTAATAAGCCGAAAGTGTGGCAATTGGTACCGCGCCGAGCAGAAAATGGTTAAAGCTGAAATCCGTTTTGATGAAAGCAGCCGCAGCAACCAGCAGGATGATAAAAAGCAACGACTGAAAAGTTTTCCGCACCATCACCATACTTTTCAAAAAATTGTTTTGCAACCGAAAAAGTGCCAGGACAAATATCAAAACCAGCGGGACCAGCACTAAATAATGATACGAATGGCGGACATCAAATTTAGGTATTTGGGCATCAAAAGAAAGCGCAAGTGTGTGAAAAGCAAACGTGTGATCAGTACAGTAATAATAGACCGACAAGAAAAAAAGCACGGTTAAAAAACCCATCAAACCCGACATCCATTCGTGCCAGTTGAAAGGCCGGAAAATGAGCAAGCCGATCCAAATCGCCAGAAAAATTGCGATAAACGGAAAATAGATTAACGTACCGATGCCAACGATCAAACCCAGATCATAAGCGGTTGAGGTTGCTTCTTCTATATGATAAAGTTCGAAGAGTTTTTGCAATATCCATATCATCAGGAAATTACAAATCAATGGCGCACTTAATGTATAAAACGAAGTGAACAAACCTGAAACCGTAACGAAAAGTAAAGCCGGCAAAAACGAAGGTTTGCCCAACAAATTGTGGTTGTTAACGATGTAATTGAACCAAAGCGCTTGTATCAAAACAAGGATGCTTGCATAAAAAACATTGCCGCTATGTGTAAATATTTTGGTTGGAAAAGCAATGAGCAACCTCAAAAAAAGGCCGGTAAAAGAAGCATCCAAATTTTGCGGCAGATGGAAAACCAGGCCCATCCGCAGCAAAAACAAAAGCACCACAAGCCAGAAAATGTTGATGGGGTTATGCGACCGGAAAATCTGGATCATGAAAAACTCTTTTGCGCAATATTAGCAGAAAAACAGAACAAGCCGAAACTTAACGCGCTTTGCCGTATTGAGAAACGATTTGGGAAACGATTTGCACGGTTTCATCCGGAAAATCAACTTTGATTTTTGGGTTTGATGAAACCCATTGTTTTACTTGCCCAACAAAATTTCCATCAATTTTTTCGACCACCGGAACGCCTAATTTTGCCGCTGCAATGGCGTTGCATTGCTGCTCGTACTGGCCTTTCATCGGTATCATCATCACTTTTTTGCCCATAAACAAAGCTTCGGCCGGGCCTTCAAAACCGCCGCCGGTAAGCAAACCGGCACTGGTGGCCAAGCTTTGGTTAAACGCTTCGTTTTGGATGGGTTTCACTAAAATATTTTCCTGCCGGTAGGCTGTTTTTGTGTGTTTGGAAAAGATATGCCACGATACTTCTTTTACCTGCCTAAAATATTGCAGCAGCAACTGGTCGCTGTAAGCAGGCAGATAAACGGTGTAATGCCCCAGGTTTTGCGTTTCCATCTGCCTGATTTCGCTGCGGATGACCGGCGTATGGATAAAACTGGCATAACGCTCAAAATGAAAACCGACGTGATGCGTGGTTGGTGCGTAATGTTTGAACAGCCATTCGGCATAGTTCCAGTTTTTAGGCCGAGGTGTGTTTTTAGAGATGAACGCGCATTGATGGCTTAAAGCAACAGATTCCAGCTTTTGCAATTGACAAGCCCAAGCCGAAACCGGTTCAAAATCATTCACAATCAAATCATATTGTTTTAACGGCAGCGAACGCACATCGCGCAGCAACTGGCGCAGGTTCATAGTTTTATAAGTTTTCCAATAATCTACACCGCCTTTTTTTCCGAAAATAAAACTGAAACCATGCAGTTGATAAGTTAAAGGTTGCGAAAGGGAAACATCGGCCTGCGTACCGCTGATCAGCAAATCCAGTTGGCCATACTGTTGCAGCAAAGGCACAATTTCGCGGGCGCGGCTGATGTGGCCGTTGCCGGTTCCTTGTATGGCAAATAATATTTTCATGCGGTAAACAAGGG
>CAXTKQ010000102.1:0-14502 GCA_964244955.1 uncultured Sphingobacteriaceae bacterium
GATGCAGCGCAACATGCTTTCGGTTGCCAAAGCTTATCAGGGCAAACCCGATTTTAAGCTGGTTTCTTTTACGATTGACCCGCGGCATGATACCATTCCGGTTTTAAAAAATTATGCCGAAAAGCTGGGCGCAAAAGCCGATCAGTGGTATTTTTTGTTGGGGAAAAAGGAAGATGTTTACCAATTGGCCGAAAAGAATTATCTGGTTTCGGTAGCCGAAGACAAACGGGCGAAGGGCGGTTATGTGCACCAGGGCTGGCTGGTTTTGGTGGATAAAAAAGGCCGCGTTCGGGGCGCGTACGATGGAACCGACAAAAAGCAGGTTGACCAGTTGATTGTAGATGTAAAGCTGCTGATGGACGAAGACGAAAACCAGAAAGCATGAAACGTTTGATGGTTCTCCTTTTACCTTTCACCTTTATCCTCACTACCTTTCTGCTTTCCTGCCAAAGCGAAGCCGAAATTGAATACAAGCGTTATTTTATCCAGGGAAGGAATTTGTATCAAACCAACTGCAAAAACTGCCATGCCGAAAACGGTGAAGGTTTGGGCGAACTTTTTCCGCCGCTAAAAGAAGCAGGTTATCTCAAAAAAAACAAAAACCAGTTGGCCTGCATCATCCAAAACGGTTTAAAAGGGAGCATCAGTGTAAACGAAAAAACGTACAACGCGCAAATGCCGGCGCAAACGCAACTGGCGCCAATTGAAATTGCCGAAGTGATTACTTTTGTAACCAATTCGTTTGGAAACAGCCAAGGTTTATACGAAGTGGAAAAAGTGAATGCGGACCTAAAAAATTGCCGGTAAAAGAAGCATTTGCTAAAATTGTATCAGGCAAGTTTTTTGTGGGGATGGCTATCGGGAGAACTAAAGGGTTTTTCATTGTCAAAAACTTTAAAACCCGTAATAAAAATCTTACTGTTCTTATTCAGCAGAAAATAAAACATTACCGATAATTTATGCTTATTTAGGCGAACCGAAACTTAGATAAATTTTTTAACAAAACAATTATTACCGATATGCTAAATTTAAAAACCCACTTTTTAAGTAATTTCAAAGCATCTGCCACAAAAATTGCCATTCCGGTTTGTATCGCTTTAAGCACTTTGGCCCAACCTTCAAATGCGCAAACAGCCGTTAAAAATGCAGGTTTAAAAACACCGGAAGGTTTTTCGGCAACTATTTTGGCCAGCAACTTGGGCAGCGCAAGGCATTTGGTGGTTACGCCGCAGCACGATATTTATGTACGTTTGGCGCGGCCGGTAAATGGAAAAGGAACGTTGGTTTTGCACGAAAGCGATGGCAAAGCCGTGGTAAAATCCGGTTTTGGAAACTATGGCGGAACCGGGATTTACATCAAAAACGGCTACCTTTACGATTCTTCCAACGAAGAAATTTTCCGTTACAAGTTGAACGCGCAGAACGAAGTCATCAACCCAAATGCTCCGGAGAAAATTGTTACCGGTTTGATCAGCCGTTTTCAACATGAAACCAAATCTATTTTGGTGGACGACAACAACAACATCTACGTAAATATTGGCGCTTATTTAAATTCCTGCCAGGAAAAAGACCGCCAGCGCGGTTCGATGGGCATTAAAGGTTGTCCGTTGCTGGATTCTGCAGGCGGCATCTGGATGTTTAAAACCGACAAACCAAACCAGCAGTTGGGCGATGGCACACGCTATGCAACCGGATTGCGCAATGTGGTTGGTTTAGACTGGAACAAACAAGATAACCAGCTTTACGTAATGCAGCACGGGCGCGACCAGTTGCACGATATTTTCCCGGATTTATACACGGTAAAAGACAATGCAAACCTGCCTGCCGAATGTATGTACGCCTTGAAAAAAGGTGCAAACGCGGGCTGGCCTTACATCTATTATGATCCGCTTCAACACAAAGAAATGGTGGCACCGGAATATGGCGGTGATGGAAAAAAATCTACGACCGAATATTTAGAACCTGCCGCCGCTTATCCTGCCCACATGGCACCAAATGGTTTGCTTTTTTACACTGGAAACCAATTCCCCGAAAAATATAAGAACGGTGCTTTTATCGCTTTTCACGGTTCCTGGAACCGTTCGCCAGAACCGCAGGCCGGATATTTTGTGGTTTTTCAACCGTTTAAAAATGGCAAACCGACTGGCCAATGGGAAGTATTTGCCGATGGGTTTTCCGGATCGGCTGCACAAACTGCTTCCGGCCGTGCCGAACACCGCCCATGCGGTTTGGCGCAAGGGCCAGACGGTTCGCTTTACGTAACCGATGATTCAAAAGGAACGCTTTATAAAATCACGTATAAAAAATCATGAAGCCTTTTTTGTTAACCTTGTTTGTGCTTTTTTCAACCCAAATTATTTTTGCACAGGTAAAAAAAGCACCAGCGCATAAACCTGTTGCCAGTAAAAACAGGATCGAAATTTCGTCGGCCTCAAAAGCTTCGATGACGAACGGTCAGGCAATTTATTCTCAAAGCTGTGTTTCCTGTCATCAGCCAGACGGTTATGGCGTGCAGAACATGAACCCGCCATTAATTAAAACCAGTTATGTTTTAGGCGATAAAACACGTTTGATCAACATCCTTTTAAAAGGCTTGAGCCACCAGGAAATTGATGGCAACATGTACCAAAACGTGATGCCATCGCACGATTTTTTGACCGACCAGCAAATTGCCGACGTACTAACTTATGTGCGCAACAGTTTTGGCAACAAGGCAAGCGCAATTACAGAACCGGAAGTAAAGGCATTGAGGGCGAAAAAGTAGGTTTGCACAAACCTATCTCACCAATTTTTATAGGGTAAAAGAAGCATTTACAATCCTGCCGCTTAGTGCGGCAGGATTTTTTTGTTTGGGAAAATATTATTTTCATAGTTTGTTTAAGTCAACACACACCGTTATTTTGACTAAAACAAAAGGTGTTTTCACTAAATCTATTTTTGAATGGATGATGAGCTTTGTACCATCAACAAAAAAAGAAAAAGTAGTTTATTATGAAAGCAATAAGAATTCATGAATTTGGCGGGCCAGAGGTAATGAAATTGGAAGAAGTAGAACGCCCAGTTCCTGCAGCCGATGAAATTTTAGTGAAAGTGTATGCCAGCGGCGTAAACCCTGTGGACTGGGTAGTCCGTAATGGCGGAAATGATTTTTTAAAGCCGTACTTAAGTTTGCCTATGACATTAGGTTGGGACGCGGCAGGCATAGTAGAAGAAATAGGCAGCGAGGTAACTGAACTAAAAAAAGGGGATGAAGTGTATGGCGTTCCTAATTTCCCTGGCAGCAATGGAAGTTATGCGGAATATTGTGCTGCAAAAGCAAGTCAGTTCGCATTAAAACCAAAAAGCGTTTCTTTTAATAAGGCAGCAGGTGTGCCTTTGGTTGGGCTTGTGGCCTGGACGGGTATTTTTGAGTTGGGAAAGCTGCAGTCGGGGCAACGCATTCTCATTCACGGAGCCTCCGGTGGTGTCGGAGGTTTTGCAGTACAGTTTGCAAAAGCAAAAGGTGCTTATGTTATCGGAACCGCTTCGGTCGGCAACTTGGATTATTTAAAGCAGATCGGTGCTGATGAAGTGATTGACTATAGAAGCCAAAAGTTTGAAGACTTGTTGCAAGACATTGACCTTGTGTTTGACGCTTCGCCGCTTCGTGATAATAACGACAGAATGAAATCTGTTGGCGTATTAAAAAATGGCGGGATTTTGGTGAGTGTAAACGTTGATTTTCCATTTGATGAAACGGTTTTAGAAGCTTTAAAGAAGAAGAACGCCAAAGGTGAACTTCTTTATGCACAAATGAACCATCAGGAATGGTTAACAGAAATTGCCCAATTAATTGATGAAGGCAAAGTGAAAGTTACCGTCAGTAAAGTTTATCCTTTAAACGAAGTTGCCGAAGCGCACCGCGAAAGCGAAACCTTTCATGTGCGTGGCAAGTTGGTGTTGGAAATCAAAAAAGAAGACGGCCGGGCATGAAGCATTTTAAAACGATAAGCGAATTTCATGAGTTCAGGAATTTGCCCAAACCGCAACATCCGCTGATCAGCGTAATAGATGTTGCAACCGTTTCGCATTTGCATAGCGATGAGCCGATGAATTTGTTGTTAGATTTTTATTCTATTGGCATAAAAAGAATGTCCGGCGTTAAAGTAAAATACGGGCAACAACCATTTGATTTTAATGAAGGCGTAATGTCTTTTATGTCGCCAAATCAAGTTTTTAGTATTGCGCTTGATAACAAAGCTGAAGCATTAAAACAATCAGGGTGGGTGATCAACATTCATCCTGATTTTTTGTGGGATACGCTATTGGCCAAAACCATCAAGCAATATGATTTTTGGGATTATTCGCTCAACGAAGCCTTATTCCTTTCCGAAAAAGAAGAAGCTGTCATCAATAATATCATCCTTAATATCCAGCAGGAATATTATTCCAACATCGACAAGTTCAGCAAAAGCATTATCATTTCTCATATTGAAACCTTGCTCAACTATGCCGACAGGTTTTACCATCGTCAGTTCATCACCAGGGAAAAAGCCAACCACCAGATATTAGAACGTTTGGAAAAATTAGTCAGCGCGTACTTCAACAGCAACGATTTAATCAACAGGGGTTTGCCAACCGTTCGGTACGTTGCCGAACAATTGCATCTTTCGCCCAAGTATTTAAGTAGTTTGTTACAGGTATTGACAGGGCAAAACACCCAGCAGTACATCCATGAAAAGTTGATTGAAAAAGCCAAAGAAAAATTGTCAACCACCGATCTGTCCGTGAGTGAAATTGCTTACGAATTAGGTTTTGAACATTTGCAATCGTTCAGCAAGTTGTTCAAAACAAAAACAAACCTTTCGCCATTGGATTTCCGAAAATCATTTAATTAATTGGCAAAATGAGGGCTGGTAAAATCTTGCTGGTCGAGGTTTGTAACCTCGTCCTTTGGACTTGGGATTTCTAATTCCGTTAAATTATTAACAAGTTTGTTGCACCTATAAAATTCAAAAAAAGGTTGATAAAAGAAGCATCACGATAGATAAGCATGCTTCTTTTATCAACCTAAAATTTGTAATTGAGTTGTTAAATTAAATCAATAGGATCACAGATCTTAGCTCAATGGACAGAGTTACAAACCCTAACCAGTAGAAAGTTAAACGTATTATGCTGTTTAAAATTAACAACCCTCCATAATAGTCTTTTGGCGGGTTGTTAATAATCAACTTGCCAATTTCTTATTTCAACGCATAGTTTAAATAGCCGCCATCAGCTTTTATTTCTGTTCCGGTAATATAGCTTGCCGCGTCTGAAGCCAAAAACAGCGCTGTTTTTGCAATCTCGTCAGGATCACCCATTCTCTGTAACGCGGTTGCTGAGGCCAGATATTCTTTTGCTTCTGGAGGTAGTACACTTGCTAAGCCTGGGGTTGAAATTGGCCCGGGGCTAATTATGTTAACACGAATTTTTCTTGGAGCCAATTCATTTGCCGCAACTTGGGCAATTTTATTTAGTGCCCCTTTTGTTGCAGAATATACGCTCGTCCCTAAATTAGCGGCTGTTGCAACACTTGAAGACGTAAATAAGATGGAAGCACCATCAGACAAGTGTGGAATTAACTTTTGCAATGTGAAAAAATGACCTTTGACATTTGTGTTGAATTGTGCATCGAATTCCTCTTCGGTAACTTGTGCAATTGGTGAAAAGACAGCAATTCCCGCATTTAAAAAAAGTACGTCTAATTTCACTTCACTTTCTGAAATCACTTTTTCCAATATCGAAATTTCTGTGAGTTTAGAAGCATCAGAAACAATGGTTTTCAATTTTGGACTTTTGATTTCTTCCGCTGCCTTTTGCAGGTTGTTGGCATTTCTTCCGGTAATCCAAACATTTGCACCCGCGTTGATAAATGCTTTTGCAGTTGCTAATCCAATTCCTGTACTGCCGCCTGTAATCAAGACGTTTTTGTTTGTAAAGATCATATCTTATTTTTTGATTTAGTACAAAGTTAAAATGTCTGATTTATTTTGGTTACTTTGTAACGAAAAGTAACAGTAACATTCGAGTAACAAAGTAACTTATGAGTAACAACACCTGCCAGAACGTATGCCACAAAAAGGAGCTAATGGCTGTCCATGATGCTATGGACGTGCTAAATGGGAAATGGAAAATTTCTATTATTTCATCTATTTGCTTTTACAGCAAAAGAAGATTTTCTGATATTTTGAATGATGTTAGCGGAATATCGAATAAAATGTTGAGCAAGGAACTGAAAGAACTGGAAATCAACAGACTTATTTCCCGAACAGTTTTAAATACTCAGCCTATAACTGTTCAATATCAGCTTACCGAGTATGGCCTAACATTACAGGGAATTATAAGTGACCTTGCAGATTGGGGGATAAATCATCGAAAAGTAATTACTGGAAATATATAAGCATAAAACGACAGAGCCAAATTTTGCTGCCAATGGTGGTTTGTAACCCCGTCCTTTAAACTAAAGATTTTTAATCTTATTAACCTGTCAAACCTTTTAACTGTAGCCTTTTTAATCCAAAAAAAAGGTTGATAAAAGAAGCATTGTCATCAACAACCATGCTTTTTTTACCACCCTAAAATCCGCATCCCATACTTACCGAATCAAATGAATAATCCCCTGCCTGCTTGGCGGGCCGTGGTTGTAGCTCATGCCGGTCCATTCTTTACCGTTGATGTAGGTGCCCGAAATCTCCCAAACGTAAACGCCTTGTGGTGCGGGCTGGCCGCCCATCATGCCGTCCCAGCCTTCGGCCGGTTCGCCGCGTTCGGTCAGTTTGGTGGTTTCCCAAATCACTTGTCCCCATTTGTTAAACACGCGGAAGCGCCAGGTTTTTAAGCCCGAACCTTTTATTTTAAACGTAACCACTTCGTTGTATTTGCTGGTTGGCATAAAAGCATTCGGCACAAATAGCTGGCCCGGAACACCGGTAATTTGTACTTTATGAACGATGGTATCGCCGCAGCCCTGCAAATTGTAAACAATCAGCCGCACTTTGTAAACGCCGGTATCGCGATATGTATGCCCCGGGTTTTGCTTGCTCGAACTGCTGCCATCGCCAAAATTCCATTGCCATAAAAGCGGTGCGTTGGTACTGCGGTCCGCAAAATCAAAATTGTGGTATGGGTAGGCAATCACGCTGTCGGGTTTCACGGTAAATGCTGCTTTAGGCGGTATCGTTATCGTGATGTAGTTTTTCATCACCATCGTATCGCTGCAGCTTAAACCGTTTTTGGCAATTAAAGTGATGGTATAAGGCGTGCTGCGGGCCGTAAAAACATGCTGCGGGTTGGCTGCCGTAGCGGTTCCGCCATCGCCGAAATCCCAGAAATACGTGTTGCCAGTGCCTGGTGTTAGGTTTTTAAAGTTAACGTTTTGGCGGATGCAGCCCGTTTGCACATCGGCGTTAAAGTTGGCCACCGGCTGCGGATAAACCGTAACCGATTGGTATGTAGAAGTATCGGCACAACCATTGGTAGCCGTTAGTTTTACGTTGAACTTACCGCTTTTTAGGAAAGTGTGCGTAACCACTTCCGGTGCCGATTGTGTGGATTGGGTGGTGCCATCGCCAAAATCGTACGTAAAGTAATTGCCGCCTTTGGTATTGTTGTAAAAATTGACTGTCCAGGGCGCACAGCCAACTTTTTGATCGGCATTGATTACCAATTGCGGCAAAACCGATTTTGGCGAAATGCGCAGGTTGTATTGTGTTACGCTGATGCCACATTCGTTTTGCGCCGTCATTTTTACTGTAAAAGTTTTGGCGGTGGCCGAGATGTAAGTGTGCAGCACGTTTTGGTTATCGTGCGTAACCAATGTTTGCCCGTCGCCAAAATCAAAAGTATAAGTGTTGTTGATGCCGGGCGAAGTATTGTTGAAGTTGACCGTGAACGGAGAACAGCCAATCGTCCGGTCGGGCGTAAAGATCGAAATCGGTTTCGGCCTTACTAAAACGGTAGAAGTAAAGGTGCGGATGCCGCAAGTGGTCAATGCTTTTAAGGTGATGGTAAATGTGGTGTCTTTGCCATCCTTGCGCGGCTGAAAAGTAACCGGCAGCGGGTTTGCCAAAGTTGAAGTTTGGCCGTTGCCGAAATTCCAGGTATAAGTGGCCTGATCTTTTGGCGTAGAAGTATTGTTGAAAGTTACCGTCAACGGGCCGCAGCCTTTGTTCAGATCCTGTGTAAAGCTGGCTTTTACTTCTTTTATGGTTGAAAAAGTATGGGTAAAAGAAGCATCCGGGCAACCGAACTTACTGGTTACGATGAGCTTGATAACCACTTGTTTGTTGTCTTCAGTAATGGTATAACCAGGGAAAGTCAATCCGCTGCCAAACTGTACTCCATCTGCAAACCAGCTATACGTAGCGTTGCCTGGAGCAGGCGTTGCTTTGATGTTCTTCGCATCCAAAACATACGGGATACAGCCCAGATCGCCGGTAAAAGTATAAGTTGGGTCAACCAGCGGGTTTACATTTACAGTAATTACATTGCTGATGCTTTGCTGCGGGCCGGTACACAAAAGCGAAGTAACCACCCGCCGGAATTGCGTGGTAACCGTTAAACTGTTGATCTGGTAATTGATACCGTTTGCGCCGGAAATGTTGGTCCAGTTGGCACCGTTATCAATACTGCTTTGCCATTGGTAATAGTAAACACCATCGGCACCGGCCGGTGTGCTGCCAACGAAAAGTTTTGGCGTGTTGTTGTAGCAAACTTCCTGGTTGCTGCCAACCGTATTTTCTGTAATAGGTGCTTGAACAATGATGTGTACCGGCTGGCTGATGCTGCTGCAAGGGCCGGAAGTTACGATCCGCCTGAAATAAATACTGCTGGTTGCCGTAAAGGTATAATTGATGCTACCTGCACCTCGGATGGTTGTCCAGTTGGCGTTATCGGCACTGCTTTCCCAAGTGTAAGCGTAACTGCCGTTGCCACCCGTTGGCTGATCCCCGATAACGGAAATGGTTTGTCCGTAGCAAACGGCAGGCGCAGGGAAACTGATGTTGTTGGTGAGCAAGGAAAGATCAGAAATGGTTACATCATCGGTAGAAGTAGCGCAGGCACCGGTGCTGGTAATTGTCCAACGGAAAGTATATTGCTGGCCGGCAACCAAACCGCTAACCGGCGTATTGTAACGGGTTGCATCGGCGAAGCCAACACCATTTTGACCGGAAATTAAAGTCCAGTTACCGGTAGAAGGCGAGGGGTTATTTCCCCTCAAAACATAAGTTGGCGTACTGCAAATGGCTTCGTCAGCACCGGCATTTGCGGTAACCGGCTGCGGCAAAACGACAACCGTTGCATCAACCGTAGGGCCAACGCAGCCGTTTGCGCTGATAGGCGTGAGGTGGTAAACAACGGTTGCAGGCGTAGTGAGCGTGGAAAAAAGCACATCATCAATCCGGGTGGCAATTACCGGATATTGGTTGTTCATGCCACTAATCCCCGAAACCGGGTCAAATGTCCATTTTACCAAAGTGCCCGGGATATTGGTATTAAACTTGATGCCGGTCGGGTTTCCGCTGCAAACCTGGTTTCCGGTGCTGGTTAAAATAATTTGCGGAATTGGCGTTACCAAAATTGTAAGGGTAAAAGGAGTACCGGGGCAACTGTTGTTGTATGGCGTAATGGTATAAGTAACTGTTCCGTTGTTGATTGGATCGGTATTTACCAAAGCATCATGAATATCGCCTGTTCCGCTGGCCGAGTTGCCGGTAATCGAAGCCGATGCCGAAGAAACCCAGGTAAAAGAAGTATTGGCATCACGAGCGGTAATATGATAAGTAAAAGTAGTTCCTGTACAAATCGGCGGTGGGGTCGGACTGGTAATATAATTTGTATTCCTCGGCGTTACCGTAATGGTTACCACATTACTGTTGTTTTGCTGCGCGCCAGTACATAAAACAGTGCTCACAACCCGCCGGAACTGTGTGGTAATTGTAAGGAGATCAGGTTGATAATCTTTTCCGTTGGCATTGGCAATGTTTGGCCAGGTTGCGCCGTTGTCCTCACTTTTTTGCCATTGGTATAGGTAATTGCCATCGCCGCCGGTAGGTGTGCTTCCGGTTAAAAAAGTAGGCGTAGTATTATAACAGATGGTTTGGTTTGCAGTGATGGTATTGGATGCCAATTGCGGCTGAACAATAATTTGAACAGGATTACTGGTTTTTACACAAGGGCCGGAAGTTACAATACGCCTAAAATATGAGGAGGCAGTTAGCGTGGGCGAGAAGTTTTGTTGGGTTTCTCCCTGTAATGTAGTCCAGGAAACACCATCATTGCTGCTTTGCCAAATATAGGAATAACTAAGGTTGCCACCTGTAGGTTGTTCGCCGTTTACCGTTGCAGTTTGGCCGAAGCAAATAGTTGGATTAGCAGTACTGATGTTGTTGGTTAGATCAGAAAGGTCATTGATATTCACATTATCCGAAGAAACGGCACATTCGGAAGCACCGGTAATCGTCCAGCGGAAAGTGTAGAGCTGCCCAGGCTGTAACCCGTTTACAATGGTGTTAAATTGAGCGGCATTTGCAAAAGCCACACCGGTTTGCCCGGAAACGATTGACCAATTGCCGGAAGAAGTACCTGGGTCATTTCCCCTTAAAAGATAACTGCTTGTGCTGCAAATGGCATCATCAGGGCCGGCATTTGCTGGTGTAGGCAAAGGTTGTACGGTAATGGTAACGGTAGCCGGCGTGCCTTCGCAGTTGGTAGGGGCAGGGCCAACGGGCGTAATGGTATAAGTTACCGAACCCGGAGTGGTGGCCGAAGCATTGTAAAGTGTTTCTATAATCGCGGTCGTATTAACGGCAGTATGGTTGGTATTGCCGGAGATACCTGGTGTATGCGTACTCGTCCATTGAAAAGCAGCTCCCGGAAGAATGGAAGAAAGGCCAATATTAACAGGCTGGCCGCTGCAAATGGTAGTTGCGGCCGGATTGACTGTAGCAGCAGGCCGTGGTTTTACCGTAACCGTAAAGGTAGAAGGAGTGCCGGGACAACCATTGCTGACCGGTGTAATAGTATAAGTTACCGTACCGTCATGAGTTGGGTCAGAATTGGTCAGCACATCGCTAAAACCTCCGGAGCCGCTGGTTATAGTTCTGCTGATATTGGAAGTTGCCGTTGATGTCCAGTTAACTGTACTTCCTACAACTTGCCCTTTTGGTTGATAAGTGAAAGTATCTCCTGTACAAATAGTTTGATCTGAAGCATTGGTAACTTTATTGCGTGGGTTGATCGTAATGATAACTTCATCCGAAAGCTGGTCGCAAGGAGGCGGGTAACCAGTTATTGCCGTTAAAGTCAACCTGACTTGTCCGGCATCAACCTCGGCAGAAGTAGGCGTATAAGTTGCGTTTAGAGAAGTTCTGCCCGGCGAAAATGTTCCGTTCCCGCCAACCCATTGAAAACTTTGCGGTTGCGGGTTGGAGATTGAACCGGCCAGATTTACTACATCGGCAGGGCAAATGGTTTGGTCTGGCCCGGCATTTACCGTTGGTGATTGCAAAAAGGTGATGTTTTGCGCATCAGAAGCCGAGCCGCAATTATTGGTTTGGATAGCCTTAACTGTGTAAATGGCAAAATCTGTAAACAAAATCTGCGGGTATTTTGAACTGGCGTTGGTTCCGTTTTGATAACTGTAATTACCGCCTGTTACCGTCCAGCTATAAGTATTTGGCTGATCGGTCGTGGTGCCGGTAAAAAGGGTTTGCGTGGCACCGGGGTTATTGGCAAAAGTAAGCACCTGGTTGGTGCCGCAAAATGAATGATCAGGCGATAAAGTAACCGTTGGCGTGGTGTTTACGGTAATGGTTTGCGAAGTGCTTACCGCGCCGCAGGATTCTGTGCTGATGGATAAAGTAAGCGTATAAACGCCGGGCGTTGTAAATTTAATATGTGGGCTGTGGCTTGTCGCGGTCGTATTATCTACAAAAACCGTACTTCCAGAGACAGTTCCGGTTACCGTCCAGTTATAGGCATTGTTTTGTGGAATATTTGCGCAAGAATTATCTAAAACAGAGTGGTCTGTTGCCGAAACCGTACCATTACTGCAAATGGTAGAGTTATCTACCGTAAAAGCAGGCTGTGGTTTGGCCATAATGCAAACATCTTTGTACACATCAGCAGCACTACAAACACTACCGCTTTGTGCAAGCAACCTTAAAAGAATCCGGTGTAAACCTGAAGTGGTAAAAGTATAGGTAAAAGGGGTACTGCCTGGCCTGTTTGTTGCAACCAATTGGTTATCAACATACCATGCATAGCGGGCATTTGTGTTTACGCAGTTTGCACTCGAAGCATCCTGGCCAGGATCAGATGTATTGTTGAAAGTTATGGCATCGCCCAAACAAGCACTATTTGGGGCATCGAAACTGTTTGTGGGCGGCTGTACTACCTTAGCATAAACCGTAGTTTTCGAACCCAAATCTCTGCAAATCCTGCTGCTTACCTGCGCATCCACTTGAAAGGTGTTGGCCTGCTGGCTATTAGTGTTTCCGCAAGAAGTCTGGTTGTAATTATGGGTTAGGGTTCCTTGTAAAGCAATAATATCACATAAAGTATAAATGGTTAAAGTGCCATCGCCCCAATGTACAATAAATAAATTTCCGGGATAATTATATTGGATACCGTTAGGCGAAGTATAATCAACCGAATAACTTAATGTCCCATACGGTCCGTTAAGGCAAACCGTATTATTGCCGGTGGTGCCAAAATTGGTGTTTAACTTATTGTTGATGAGCTGGTAGGCTTTCGTCCCTTCCTTTCCGTTGGTAGTTGCTTTTACTAAAATGGTATAATTGGAAGTACCGGCACTAAAAGAAGCACTTGGGCTAAGCGTTAGGGTTCCGGCATTGGTTTGATCAAATTCATTTTTAAAACTTGCCGTTACATTAGTGCCTGCTGTAGAGGTGTTGATAAAATCATAAGATGGGTTTGGGCTGGTGCACGAACCAAAAATCTCCGGGTTGTCGCTGTTGATGCTCGAGCCGTCAATACTTGCCAAAATGGGCGTTCCTGCCACAATATTGATACTGGCCGTAGCAGAAGTTGCCGCAGGAAGGCTTGATTTGATGGCCAGGTTGTAACTTCCTGCTGCCAGCCCAGCAGGGATTACGCCATTGACAAACGTTGCATAAAAACCGGTATAGCTGCCGATCTCCGTATCCGGTACACCGCCCGGGACAGAGGAAATATAAAGCTTAAAAACATTGTTCGGGTCAATGCAACCGCCTGTTGTACCGATGGTAAACGGCACCGCAATACTCGAACCAGGCGTATAAGGCCCGGCATCAACTGCGCCCAGCGTTAATGTTTGCGCGTTTGAAAAACCGTGGCCAAGCGTTAAGAACGCCATTAAGCATAATACTTTTTGTAAACAAGCGTAAAATTGCTTCATCCTGCTTCAGCTTAAAAAGACCGAATAAACTTGTACGCTTTTTAACGAAGCAGGTTATGGTGATAATTTTCCCCAACCGGCTAAACCGAAAAGCTTTACTAAAATTTAGGCGGTAAAAGAAGCATCCGAAAAATTGAACCCAAACAGAAAAGTACCGGATAAATGATACTTTTAAAGATGGAAAAATGGTTGCCGAAAGTTTTGTTTTTTGTTATTGTTTTTGCTTTGGCCCGGCCTGCAAATGCCCAGCATAAAGCTTCTATCCAGGTTGATTTGAACAAAACAATAGCACCGATGAAACCCGTTTGGGCATGGTTTGGCAACGATGAACCCAACTATGCCTATATGAAAGACGGGCAAAAGCTGCTGACGGAACTTTCGGCTTTAAGCCCGGTGCCGGTTTATCTGCGCACTCATAATTTGATGACTTCCGGCGATGGAACGGCGGCTTTAAAATGGGGCTCGACCAATATTTATACCGAAGATAAAAACGGCAAACCCATTTATGATTTTACCATTGTTGACCGCATTTTTGATGCCTACATCAAACGCGGCATGAAACCTTTGGCGCAAATTGGTTTTATGCCTGAGGCTTTGTCCACGCATCCCGAGCCTTACCGCCACCATTGGCAGCCGGGCCATCCTTATCATGAAATTATTACCGGCTGGGCCTATCCGCCAAAAGATTACCAAAAATGGGGCGAACTGGTTTACCAATGGGTGAAACACTGCGTGAAAAGGTACGGGCAAAAAGAGGTAGAAAGCTGGTATTGGGAAGTTTGGAACGAACCCAACGGCGATTATTGGAAAGCTTCCGTTCCCGAATTTTACAAGTTGTACGATTACGCCGCCGATGGAGTAAAACGTGCTTTGCCGACCGCAAAAGTTGGCGGGCCAGACGTAGCCGGAACAGGCGGCGCAGGCGGTTC
Organism: uncultured Sphingobacteriaceae bacterium; assembly: GCA_964244955.1. Lineage (GTDB taxonomy): Bacteria > Bacteroidota > Bacteroidia > Sphingobacteriales > Sphingobacteriaceae > Mucilaginibacter_A. The sequence continues at coordinate 14,350 of CAXTKQ010000102.1, forward strand.
CAAATTTTTACGCGGCTTTATCCAACATTGCCTTACCGATACCAATTATGTAACCGGCAAAATCGGTTCGCCGCTGGATGTGGTTTTGTTTCATGCCAAAGGATCGCCAAGAGTGGTTAACGGTGTCGTGCGGATGAACATGGGCACACAACT
>CAXTKQ010000103.1:0-4502 GCA_964244955.1 uncultured Sphingobacteriaceae bacterium
ATGTAATCATCCGTTTCATCGCTATACACTTTTTAATACATTTCGAAAGCCTGTCTGTAAAACCAGACAGGCTTTCCTATTTACTGCCAAAAATAGTATGGTAAAAGAAGTATCGGCATTATTAAATTGTTAAGGAATTTATTTTTTAAACTTAATCAACCGATTAAATGTTTAAACTTATAAAAATATGACACTTTGTAAAATTGTGGGCATCAAGTTTGTATAGAAATAGACATGAAAGCACTTTGCACAAGAAAGAAAAACTTCAGAACAATTATCATTGATTGGGTTGCATCCGAAGTTCCGACTATATTATTTTCGTTATTGTAAGTTTCGATTGCTGGTTAAGCTTTATAAATAATTTTTAATTGCCTTTTTAAAAATCTTTATAACTGCTGTTTGGCCTTGATCTCTAAATATTTGTTAACGGTGCTTGGCGTTAAATCTTTAGGATCGCACAAAATAGAATGAATACCGTACCGGTTTAATTCTTTTACAATTAATTTCTTCTCGTACAAAAACTGTCCTGCAATCGTTTTGATGTAAATTTTTTCCACATCTCCGGCCGGTTGTTCGGTTATTTTTTCCAGTTCTGTATTTTTAAAAAACACCACCAAAAGCAAATGTAAACGGGCAATCTTTCGCAGAAATGGCAACTGCCGCTCCATAGCAGAAAGGCTTTCGAAATTGGTAAAGAAAACCACCAAACTACGTTGTTTGATTACGGTGCGGATAGTACTGTACAACGCTTCCATGTTGGTTTCTAAGTAGTGCGTTTTTTCCTTATGCAACAACTGCAAAATTTTATTAAGATGTCCGGGGCGGCGGTCGGCAGGAAGCACACTGCCAACTCTTTCGGAAACCGTAATCAAACCTGCACGGTCTTCTTTCAGCATGGCAACATTTAACAAGGCCAATGTCGCATTGATGGCATAATCCAGCAAACTCAAACCTTCAAACAATGATGCAAAATACTTGCTGCGATTTTTCATCCGTAAAAGCATTCACCATCGTATCGCCTTTACGGGCAGTTGCTTTCCAGTTGATCGTACGGTAATCATCGCCGGGAACATAGTTTTTGATCTGCTCAAACTCCATGCTGTGCCCAATCCGCCTGATCTTTTTAACACCAATTTTGGTTAAACGGTTAGAAACAGCCAACAGTTCGTATTGCTGCATTTGCAAAAAAGAAGGATAAACGGGCAACACTTCTGCCTGTTTAAAAGTGTAACGGCGGTTAATTAATTTGACCGGCGACTGAACATAAGCATGAATATCACCAAATTCATATTCGCCGCGTTTGGTTGGACGAAGCTGGTAATTGATCATTTTATGCTCGCGCGATTTCAAACCGGTTTTAAACCACAAATCACGTTTTTGAAACTGGAACGGGATTTCGTCAATCAAACCCAAACTGATGGAAAACGGATAAAAGTTTTCTACATAAATGCTCAAATCATTTTCATCGCCGTTGCTTAAACGTTCGGGTGCATTCCTTCTTGCAAAAACACCGTTTTTTGTACGGTAAAGCAGCAGCAGATCAATCAGCAGCAGCAACATCAAAGCCCAGAAAAAGAACAGCGGAATGTCGCCCATCCAACCGAAAAAAAAGGACAGTAAAAACAGTATCACCGAAACTGCTAATCCGAAGAACAGCCGGCTGCCGAGGAAAAGGTTTTGGTAGAAACTGGTGAAGATGTTTTTCAAGATACTTCTTTTACCGGGGTATTTCTAACTTTTGGATAATTTGCTGCACCACTTCATCCGGCGTTACACCTTCCATTTCTTTGTCCGGTGAAAGCATGATCCGGTGCCGCAAAATGGCAGGCGTAACGTAAATGATGTCTTCCGGCGTAACAAAATCCCGTCCGCTAATGGCGGCAATCGCTTTGGCGGCGTTAACAATGGCCAGCGAAGCACGTGGCGAACCACCTAAATAAAGCGATTTGCTGTTGCGCGTTTCGTGGATAATCTTCGCCACAAACTCCAGCAGTTTGGGTTCCACATGCAAATTGCGCACTTGATTGCGGTAGGTTTCTATTTGTGCAGCCGTTAAAATCGGTTCAATTTCATCCAACTGTTCGGCTGTTTTTTGCTGATGGTGTTGCTGTAAAATAGCTGTTTCTTCTTGTAATGAAGGATATTTCACTTCAATTTTAAACAAAAAACGGTCGAGCTGCGCTTCCGGCAAACGGTACGTACCTTCCTGGTCAATCGGGTTTTGCGTAGCCAGGATCACAAAAGGTTCCTGCATCGGATACGTTTGGCCATCAATGGTGATTTGCCGCTCTTCCATCACTTCAAACAAAGCCGATTGCGTTTTGGCGGGCGCGCGGTTAATCTCGTCCACCAAAATCACATTTCCGAAAACCGGCCCGGCTTTAAATTCAAACCGGCTTTCTTTTGGGTTAAAAACCGAAGTGCCCAATACATCCGAAGGCATCAGATCGGGCGTAAACTGGATGCGCGAAAAACCGGCATCAATACATTTGGCAATCAGTTTTGCCGTTAACGTTTTGGCCACTCCGGGCACGCCTTCAATCAAAACGTGTCCGTTGGCCAAAATTCCGGCAATCAAAAGTGTAATCATTTCCTGCTGGCCAACCACTACTTTTGCCAGTGCATTTTTTATTTTAGTTACCGATTGGTTTAATTGTGTGAGATCGGTCCTCGCGCTAAAAATTTCTTCTTCCATTATAAGCCTGTTTGCTTGTAAAATTGTTCTGTTAACTGATTGAGTTGGATCAGTTCTTTGTCCGTAATCTGTTTTCCGGTTTGCACATAATCAATGTGTTTAAAAATATCCACAACCAAATCGGCATTTGCACCGCTTTTGCGGATTAAAGTTTGTATCAGTTCCGGGTCAATCACGTTGGTTTTTAACTGATAACGGCTGCGGATTTGTTCTAAAAAGAAAGTAACTTTTTTGGCAGCGATGTTTAAATTGTTGCGCTGCTGGTAATAAACCTGCCCAACCACCTGCACAAATTCGACGGTTGTATTTTGAAGTGGATCGGCTATTGGGATGATGCGCTGCCGGCGTTTCACCTCGTACAACACAAAAAAAAGCAGGCTAAACAAAGCAATAAAATAAGCCCAGCGCAGCTCATGATGGCTTAAAAAAACGCGCATTGGCGAACCGCCCTCGTCTTCCGGCCCGGCCGTGGCATATTCATCCCAAATAATTTCTCCTTTTGTGGGAAGGTACGAAAGCGCTTTGGCGGCATAATCGCTGCCTTCGGTTTTGAGCAAATTGTAGTTGATAAAATAATCGGGGCTGGGCATCAAATACAAAAAGCCTTTGCCAAAAGCGTAGCGGATAAAATTGACGTGCTTGTATTGATTTTTGCCCAAAACAACCGCTTTTGCCGTATCAAATTTGCTGAAATACTGGTTGCCGATTTGCCGTTCGAAACTGTAAGTATGCGAAGAGTTTAAAGCCGGATTGGTAAAACTGAGCTTAGTTTTTTTAGCAGAAGAAAACGATGGCTCACTGTTAATTTTCAATTTCAACGTATCGCTTAAAAACTTGCTTACATAAAAAGAGGCGATAAAAACAGCATTCCCTTTTTTGATGTAATCCAGCATTTGCCCAAAATCAGCGGCATCAATATCTGCTTTTTGGGCGATAATTAAGTAACTACCGGGCTGATAACGGCGTTCTTTTACGGCATTGAACAAGGTATTGTAAACCGGCATCCGGGTGGTTTGGATGGTGGCGCCGGGAAAAATATCGTTTAACTGATGATTTAAAATATAAGTGCCGTACGGAATTTTATCCGTGTCGAGATAAGTCGGGTTCCAATCCACTGGTTTTGGGCGGTTGTATTCTACCACACAATAAAAAACCAGCAGCGAAAAAGCGATAATCAGATAAAATTTTAGGTCTTTCATTTCAGCTTTGGGTTAAATTGCTGAAATGAATTTTTGATCTGCTGAAAGTTTTCCTGATCAACCTTAAAATCGCCGTACCAAACGTACTCAAACTGCCGCGTTAACAACCCGAATTTTTGCTGCTGCTCCGGGTTTTGTATTTCGTGCAGGTAAGCCTGGTTTGTTTTGTCCGCTTTCCATTGGATGGCGCCGGCATCGCTCAGCTTCTTTAAACAATTCAGAAAAAGCAAACGCACGGCCAACCGGAAGTTGCGGCTGGCAATGGCTTTTTCCATCTCCTGCTCAAAACTAATTTCGTGGATGTTTTCGACCGATTCGTTGTAGGGAATTTCGACCGTGCTTGTTTTACCGGTAAAAATTTGCACCACGTCCATCCCCATCATTTTCACAACCAAAAAAACCAAAGCTGCAGCGCCCAAAATGATAAAAAGCCATTGCAAAATGCTTCCGGTTACGCGGCCGCGCGCCAGGTTATCCACCTGATACCAAAACCATTTCCAAAACTGGTCCCACAACGACAGGCCTTCTTCCGCATCCGTTGCATATTCAAAATCGCGCTGCTGCCGGTAATCATTCAACATAATCACGTTAAAGTTTCGGATTTGTAC
>CAXTKQ010000103.1:4512-14474 GCA_964244955.1 uncultured Sphingobacteriaceae bacterium
GCTGCTGTCTATATGTATAACAGCCGCAGCTTTTTTCGGCACCAATTTTTGTGTGGTAAAAGAAGCATTTAAAAACAGGAAGCAAAATAAACCGAAAGCTTTCAACATCAAATCAATATTCTTCTTTTGGTAAACCTGCATCCAAATCATTGTTGCCGAAGTTGTTGATCCTGTTCATCAAACCAGTTCCTTCTTTCTGTTCATTCAAATTAAAATAGCACAAAGCGGCGGTGATAGACGGCAGCATATAAAACACGTAGCAAAGCGCAGAAACAATTGTGGTAAGCATAAATGCAGATGAACTTGGCTTTGATTTAGATATAAACATGGTGCTGACAGAAAAAAGCGTTGCCGGAATTACAAAAACCATCATGGCTGCATAAGTGATGATAACGATCACGGCCAATGCGCCAAAAGTTTGCCACCAGTTTTCTTTAATCAACTGAGAGGCTTTTGACCAGGAATAGCCAAGTCCAGCATTTTCAAAAACAATGGTTGGCAGTATCAACGATAAAATTGGAAACAGATAAACGCCCGGAATTAAACACAGGGCAAAGGCAATTATAAAAACTACACCAATAACGATATTAGTGCCCAAAACACGGAAAAAGTAGTGCTTAAAATAGCCCCAAACTTCTTCAGTTTCTGGCGCTACATTTCCTTTTTCTTTGTACAAGGCCATGAAGGAAAGCGGCAATAAACTAAGGGAAGAATACGATAACAAACCAAAAAACATACTTAGGAAATAAGTGAAGCCGAACAATGCCGAAAATCTTCTTGTAAAGTATCCATGTGTCGTGGTAGGAGTTTGAAATTCCATTGCCCCAATCAGTTTTTGCTGCTGCAATAACGCAACTATTAAACTGGCAACAATAAAAAACCCACAAATAATGACATACGATTTTAACAAAGGCTTCCAGTTTTGGCCGATAAAAGTAAACGTGTCGTTGATGATCTCGCCAAAATCACGTGTTTTGGCTAATTCAATTTTTGGTTGCATGTTGGTTTAGGTTGAGTTTTTTATGGAGATAATTTGGGTAGATAACCACGTAAGTAACGATAAAAACCAGTGATAAAAACAGTATCAATACGCTTAACCAAATCGGCATTTCGGTGTGGCGGGTTACAAAACTTTCTAAAAAAGCGGCGGTAATAAAAATCGGGACGAGGCCGATCACCATTTTTGTCCCGTCTTTGGCGCCGCGTTTAAAAGATTCGATCCGTGTGTAAGTTTTAGGGAAAAGGATGCTTTTGCCTAAAACCAAACCTGCCGCGCCGGCAATAATAATAGAAGAAATTTCTAACGTTCCATGGATCCAAATCACCAAAACTGATTTCAACCCAAAACCTTTGCTAAAGAAAAAATACTCGAACGAGCCGAGCATAATCCCGTTTCGGACCAAAGCATAAATGCTGCCAAGCGAGAAAAAAACGCCTCCGACAAAACAGTAAAACGCCACAAAAATATTGTTAAAGGCAATCCCAAAAAACATGGTGTAGGGGTTTTCGCGCTTGTAAACGCCAAACGGGTCGCCTTTGGCAATGTTGGCTTCCGTCATGTTTACGTAGTGGTCGCCCAAAATCAAACGTAAAAAATTGTTGTCGTACTTTGTCGATAACGCGCCCATCAAGGCAAAAACAACCGTAAACAAAAATGCGTACAGCAATTGCCGCTGGTACTTTTTAAAAAGCAAAGGCAGTTCCTGCTCCCAAAACAAAATAAAACGGTTGGTTTTTTCTTTTTTGTTTTTGTAGATAGATTGATGCAAACGCGCCGTTAAGCCGTTGAGGTAAGCCGTGGTTTTAGATTGCGGATAAAAGCCGAAATTTTAAAAGCATAAAAAACAATCACCGTAACAACAGCAATCGCCCATAAAACTTTCGAAATTGTTTCTGCCTGAGGAAACCGTACTTTCATCTTCACCAAAAAAAACAGTGCTAAAAGAAGTATCGGAACCGTTGCCGGATAATAATGCCAGCTTTCCATCCAGTTTCCCTTCAACATAGCCATCAAAGAGCGCTGAAAACCGCAACCCGGACAATCAATTCCCGTTAAATGTTTAAACGGGCAAGGCAGCAAAAAACGGTTCGTCCAGCTTTCGGTCATGGTTATTTCAACAGCAGCAATGCCCTGCTTTACATCGCTTTTAAAAATAGTAATTTTGATGATGCAAAAAGAGCAGATTTCTGTTTTTGATATGTTTAAAATTGGTATCGGGCCGTCCAGCTCGCATACTTTGGGCCCGTGGCGGGCGGCGCAGCAGTTTGTGCAATGGTTAGCAAATTCGGCGCAACTGCCAAAAGTTACACAAATCAAAATCCTGCTGTATGGCTCGCTGGCGAAAACCGGAAAAGGGCACGGAACGGATATTGCCGTTTTGCTGGGTTTAAGCGGAGACGATCCGGTTAAGTTTGATGTGGATCAGGTTGAACCGAAAACTCAATACATTCAGCAAAGCCGGCAACTAAATTTAGGTGGTAAAAGAAGCATCCGTTTTTCGTACGAAGACGACCTGCTTTTTTTGATGGGCAGCAGTTTGCCTTTTCACCCAAATGCCGTTACTTTTCAGGCTTTTTTGGAAGATGGAAAAGCTGTTAGCGAAACTTATTATTCTATCGGCGGCGGTTTTGTGGTGAACGACAAGGGCACATCTTCTGCTGCAAAACCTGAAGTTGATTTGCCTTTTCCGATAGAAACAGCGAACGACCTGTTGCATTGGTGTTTAAAAACCGGCTTAAAAGTTTCGGATATTGTAATGGAAAACGAACTTGCCTGGCGCACTGAAGAAGCAACAAAAGCGGGCGTATTGCAGATTTTTGAAGTGATGAAAGCCTGTTTGTACCGCGGCTGCCACACGTCCGGCTATTTGCCCGGCGGTTTGAATGTTGCCCGCCGTGCCGCCCGAACAAACAAGCGTTTGTTGGGCGATGCCGTTTACCACGATTACGAAAGCTGGATCACAGCCATTAAACAAAAAAGTAGCAGTTTTACCTATATTTTAGATTGGGTAAGCTGTTTTGCTTTGGCGGTGAATGAAGAAAACGCTTCTTTCGGCCGTGTAGTTACGGCGCCAACCAATGGTGCGGCAGGCGTTATCCCGGCTGTTTTGCAATATTTATTAATTTTTTGTGATAAAAACAGCATCGGCCAAACTATCCGTTTTTTGTTGACGGCTTCTGAAATTGGCAGCATCTTTAAAAAAGGTTCTACCATTTCTGCAGCGATGGGTGGTTGCCAGGCAGAAATCGGCGTTTCTTCGGCGATGGCAGCCGCCGCTTTAACCGAATGTTTGGGCGGGTCGCAACGCCAGGTTTTGATGGCAGCCGAGATTGCGATGGAACATCATCTCGGCATGACTTGCGACCCGATTGGCGGTTTGGTACAAGTTCCCTGCATCGAACGGAATACGATGGGCGCGATCAAAGCGATCACGGCTTCGCAACTGGCTTTGCAAAGCAACCCGGACAATGCACGCGTCAGTTTAAATGCAGTAGTAAAAACGATGTGGGAAACCGCGCAGGACATGAACTCGAAATACAAAGAAACTGCCGATGGCGGTTTGGCCGTTCAAATCCCGATCTCGATGCCGGAATGCTGATTTTTAGGTGGTAAAAGAAGTATGGGTTGTGCTGTCAGGATATTTCGGGCATCTTGCAAAAAAGGTTCTTAAGAGGATTCCCAAACAGGTTGGGGACAACAAAAACTTCTATTTCAACTTCGAAAGCACAACCGGTTCCAGTTCCTTCACCCACAATCCATACATTTTGGCAGATGGATGCAAACCATCAACAGCAACTAAAGAAGGATTGTTTGCCGCAGTTCTGGAGATAACGGTAATATCCACATAAGCAACGCCTGCTTTTGCACTTTCTTCTTTGTTAATAGCGTTAAACTGAGCGATCTCTCCGGCAATTGCACTTCTGTTATAGCCGTTTGCAAACGGTGTAACGCCCCAATCAGGTATCGAAAGCACAAAAACATGTTGTTTGTTGCCTTTGGCGAAGTAGATGGCCTGGTTTAACAAAGCAACAAATTGCTGGCGGTATGCAGCTTGACTATAGTTTCTAAACTGGTTGTTTACACCAATCAAAAGCGTAACCAAATCAAATTTAGCCTCTGGTTTTTCTGTGTTGATAGCGGTTTGCAGTTCATCTGTTGTCCAGCCGGTTTGGGCGATAATCCTCGGATCGGCAAAAACCACCTGCTGCCCGTTCAATGATTTTACCAATTGTGCCGGAAAAGAAGCATCAGCCGGAACAGACTGGCCGATGGTATAAGAATCGCCCAAAGCCAAATATTGCAATGCTTCTTTTACCGGTGTATTATTGGGCATAGCCGGAGCAGGGCTATAAGTTTTATCTGTTTTACAGGAAACAAGTCCGGTAAATAACAAAACAGGAAGCAGGAAAACCATTTTCATTTTAACAAGCCATTTCAAACAATACGTAAATGTGGTGTTGCAAGGTTTTTTTTAAATCCCTTTCTAACTATTGTTTGATTGATTTTCGCTGCCAGAGACGTAGCCGCTTTGCTTTCTACCTAAAAAACCAATATTTAATGAGCGAAATTTATGTTGCTGTTGCAAACAGGGGAAATTATTAAAAATATCTGGAATGCTGTTTTTATGCCGGTAAAAGAAGCATCAACAAAAATGGGCAGTTTCAACCGCTGTTGAAACCGCCCATCAAACAAATTGGTTTAAACCCTGCTTAGTTTGGGTTTACAATTGGCGCACTGCCTGCAGCAGGTGTATTTAATTGTGCTTCATCAGCCGGTACATCCCAATAATCTAAGAAATTGTAGTTGATGGTGGCATTGGTGTTTACTACCGCATTGGTGCTCCCGGCTACAGGGTTAGAAAGTACCACTGCACCTTTACGGCCTCCTCCTTTAGCTACATCGTAAATTATGCCTAACCGGCGTGCATCATAAAAACTCGTGCCTCTAAAAACCAGTGCAACCCTTCTTTCTCGGCGTACTTCTTCTTTGGCGGCGGCAACAGACAACCCTGTCCCGGCTACTTTGGCCAATCCCGCACCTTGATAGGCCCGCACATTATCAATACTAACCAGCCCCAAATCAATTTGATCGGTATTAATCAATGCTTCCGCTTTCATCAATTCGTTTTCTTCATAACTTGGCCCAATAAAAACCTCGTAATTGCCGGGTGTTTTATCACTTAAAATTGCTGCGCCTGCTACACCGCTGCCTCCGCTAAGCAGTTGCCAGCGGGTACTAAAAGTGAAGCCGCCAACCTGGTTTAAGTATTGGTTCATCACAAAATTATTAGCCTGCCTTTTATCGCCGGGCTTATATTCCTGGATCAGTCGTTCGCTGATCTTAAATGTTGCCGATTTTGGCAAACCTGTTGACATGGCTGCAACAGAACCGCTCCCGGCCGAAAAGAAACCGTTTGTACTGGTGGTGCGGCCGGTAAAAACCAGGTCGGAAGACTGGATGCCATTATTGACCAACGTTAAAATACTGGCCCAATCGGCAGCCGTCATGGCTGAAACTTGTTTATTGGCCATCATGTTTCTTGCTTTCAAGCTGTTGATGTTATGGATCCACATTTGCGAGCTTAAAATACCACCTTTGCCCGTTTGCACAAACGATGGCAGCAATTGCCCTAAAACAGTGTTGTAATCTGCCGTAGTTGAAACACTGCCCAACAAAGTTGCAGCTTGGTCTAAACAACGGTTCGACTCTGCAATAATAGCTGCACTGTTTACATAGTTCGGAACGATGCCACTAACAGTATTATTGATTAAGCCTGCATAATAAAGCGAACCGATACGGGCATAAGCATAGCCTTTCCACCAATATGCCCAAGCTTTCAATGTATTTTTTTTGGTGGCAGCATCGCCGGAAAAACTGATCCCATCAACTAAGGAAAGGATTTGATTGGAGGAATTGTTTAAGCCATACATGTATGCCCATTCGTAATAAAAAGCATTGGCGCTTCTTTTATCGCGCGAATTACTGATCCTCAAAACGCTTTTTTGGGGCGATGAAGTAGAAATTTTAGTCCCGTCATCCAAAATAACATAATCAGGCAACCCAATTACGTTTATGTTTTGGTTTGATGCTTCTGCCCCAATATCATCGGCCATCAGTTCCTGGAAACCGTAGCATAAGGAAAAGAAGCTGTCGCCCAGCCAGTTTTGACCGCTGGTGTAAGCCGGGCTTCCGTTAAAACCATTAATATAAACGCCGCCACTTGCCAAAGAAATTAAGCCTGATTCGCTTTGTGCCTGATCTATTGTAGGAGAATTCGGGTTTTTAACATCCAGTTCTTTTTTACAAGATGTAGCGCCTATCAACAGGCTGGTGATGATACAAATTGCTGTTATCTGTTTTTTCATTTGTTGCTGTTTAATAATTGATTAGAAACCAAGGTTTAACCCTAATTGATACGATTTGCTGTTTGGTGTTGAATCATGGTCAACGCCCCTGTCAAATGCAGAATTAGAAGCCCCGGAACTTATTTCAGGATCAAAACCGGTGTATTTGGTAAAGGTTAAAATGTTGCGTCCGGTCAGGGTTAATTGCACTCTTCGGAAAACTTTATTTTTAATCAGGCTGGAAAAATCATAACTCAACGAAATGTTCCTTAAACGTAAAAAAGAAGCATCTTCATAAAAATAGTCTTTCGTTCCGTTTCGGGCCGGACCGTTCCTGGCACCAAAATAATCGGCATAAATACTTCTGTAATAAGCAGTATAAGCTGCTGTTGTACCGTTTATCGTTACTGGTTTATCATAATCCCCGCTTATGCCGTCGCGGTACATCCACTCCTTGGTTTGGTTATACAAATGGCTGCCTTGCACCCAATCAAACTGAAAACCAAATGTGAGGGCTTTATAATTAAAGCTATTGATGAAAGACATGTTGAACTTAGGATTAGGGTCGCCCAAAGGATAAACTTCATTGGTAAACTGTACGCCTTTGGTGGTTTTATCCACTACGCGCCCGTTAACAATTTCGTAGTTCCCATAGTTGGCCGGTAAAATATAAGGCGTACCATTCAAGCGTGTTTGGCTTAAGCTGGTCAATGCTTTGTAACCATAAATTTGTCCGATTTTTTGTCCTGCAATCAGCACTTCCTGCGTACTGCCAGCAGATGAAGTCAGGATAATCGGCGGCCCGTTGATTTTATCAATCCTGGAAGTTTCATTGCTAAAATTGGTTGTAAAATTCCAGTTAAAGCCTTTGGCCTGTAAAATATTGACGTTAAAAGAAGCCTGGAAGCCATGCGAAGACAGGTCAATAGCATTGGTTTTAATAGTTGAGGCACCGGTTGAAGGTGCTTCGCTGATATTATAAATGATATTGTTGCCTTTGCGTGTCCAGTAGGTGGCGCTTAAAGCAAAATTGTTAAACCAATTTCCATTCGAACCTTTAATGCTGATATCTGTACCATATTCTATTTCCCTGGAAACTTCTACGTTTAAAGCAGGGTTATTTTGAGCGCCTGGCAGTGCAAAGGCCAACTGGGTACCGATATTTGATGGGGTAAGTGTTGGATAACGGTCAAAAGGGTTAGGCTGGATACCGGCTTTACCAAAGGCAGCCCGCAGTTTAAACTCAGGAATTATATCGCCCAATTTGCTATCTTTCCAAAAACCAAAGGACGAAGGCCTTAAATAAGCGTTGGCATTGGGAAAAGTAAAAGGTTTGGAACCTTGCCCGAAAGCAGAAGAATAATCACTTCGGAAACCGCCCCCTACGCCACCGTATTCGCCAACATCTATTTTCTGGTTCACTACATAACCAAAAGTTACAAACGGCTCTATATAATCATATGTAACCTGCTGTGTTTTTGTTTGTTGAAAATTATAGATACTGTATGATGGTAGGCTGTAGCCGTAAGTGTTAAATTGTGAATTATTGTTTTTCCGGTAATCATATTGCAACAAGGTACTGGTAGTGATCGGGACATTGAGGTGAAAATCTTTTTGAAAATCAGTCCTGATGGTTGCCGAAGCATTGATATTTTGAAAAGTTGTTTTGTAAATAAAGTTGTCTAATTCCCCGGTATTATCACTTCCGTTGTTGTAGGATGTCCAGGTGTTTAAATCCCTTGAGTTGGCGTTGCCGCTTTGGTTCTTGTAGATGTAGTTAACGTTCCTGTTGGAGTAGTTGATGCCATATTTTGCATTCAACTCTACAAACCTGTTTATTTTATAATCTGCCTGAAGGTTTTGTAAAATGTCAAGCCTATTGGTATTGTTGCTGCTGTATTCTGTACGATAAAAAGGGTTGCTTCCGTTAACACTAACCGTGCCGGAGTTTAAAGAGAAAGGATAGTTACCATCGGGCAGGGTTTGGTAGAAATCATAAAATGGAGATGAATTTAGCGCATTGTACAAACCATTGTTGCCAATGCCAAGACCCGGGTTTATGGTATTTTTAGTATAAACCAATTCTGTTGTAGAACGAATGGTAAACCCTTTGAACAACTGGACACCTAAGTTGGTCGTCAGGTTTGTACGGTCATTATACCCATTAAACCTGATGTTGCTTTGCTGATGGTTGTTGGAAACACTAACCAAATAATCTGCATTTTCGCTGGCTCCGGAAACCGAAACATTATTGTTTGTGGTGTAGGCTGTTTTAAAAAACTCGGCCAAATGGTCGTAATATTTTAAATTGGTGCCATACTGTGGCTGTGCAATATTTGCAGGGTTAGACATGGCCGTTGGGTTTCCATTGCCAGCACCAAAAGCCCAGGTAACACCGGGGTAAGTACCGTCTTTGTCTAATTTGATAATACTCCCATTGGCATCAACAAAATTACCGCTGGCATCCGTCTTAAAGCTGCTTAATTTTGCCTGGTGCACATTGCCGCTGTTGATGTAATTGCTGGCCGTTACACTGCTGCTCACATCAATCCTTATCTTGCCTTGCTGGCCTTTTTTGGTAAAAATCTGGATTACACCATTTGCGCCCTGCGCACCATAAATAGTTGATGCAGCAGCACCTTGTACTATCTCAATATGGTCAACTGTTGTTAAATCCAGCAAACTTAAATCTGTTGTCCTGGATTCTACCCCATCCACCAAGATCATTGGCGATGTGCCGCCCTGGATCGTGTTGATACCCCTTAAAACGATATTGGTGCGAGCGCCGGGCGTACCATCAACAGATGATATTTGCGCACCGGGAACTTTACCGGCCAAAGCTTGGTCAATAGAAGCTTGCGGGTTTGAGGCGAGGTTTTTGCCCGATACAGCAGAAACATCAATACTTGATTTCGTTTTGCTGGTTGCAACACCTGTACCGGTAACAACTACTTCACTTAATTGGTTAGTGGTAACAGATAAAGCCCGGTTAACTGTGGTGTTTGCACCAACGGCAACTTCGCTGGTTGTGTAACCAATGTAAGTAAAAACAAGTGTTTGGCTTCCGGCATGCACAGCAATTTTGTACTTTCCATCTGCACCTGTTACGGTTCCGGTATGGCTGCCTTTTACTGTTACGCTAACGCCTGGCAACGGCATTCCATCATTTTTGTCGGTTACTGTTCCTGATATTGTCCTGTTTTGTGCAAAAACATTTGAATTTAACAGAAAAAAGAACAGTAAACATTGAAGTAAATTTAATTTCATACGCTTATCCCTTTTAATTTTAAGCAAAGTAGCTATAAAATTTAAGAAATAGTAGAAAAAATGTGTTCTAATTGAAATTTTTGATTAGAAATATCTTTGTTAAGCTGTTTTTAATAAGTTTTTAAAATAAACACTTTAATTTTTTTAAGTTTATATTAATAAAAACCACCAATGCTTCTTTTATGCCTATAAATTTTAGTTTAAAAGTTATATTGGTGCAAAAAAGTACAAAAGATTAATAATTTTTATGTGATAAAAGAAGCATAGAAGATATTTAAATAAAAATTTGAACGAGCCGTGCCTTTTTGTTAAAACTTTTTAAGCAAAGGCTAAACAATTTCAAACAATTG
>CAXTKQ010000104.1:0-2682 GCA_964244955.1 uncultured Sphingobacteriaceae bacterium
GTACAAACCAACCTGGTGGCCAATGTATCGCAAGGATATTATAATTTGCTGATGCTGGATGCGCAGTTGGACATTGCACAAAAAAATGTTCGGCTGAACGATAGCACGCTGACCATAATTAAGTTGCAGTACGATGCCGGGCAGGTTACTTTATTAGCCGTTCAGCAGGCGGAAGCACAAAAATTAGTTGCTGCGGAGTTGATCCCACAGTTTGAAAAAAACATTACCGTACAGGAAAACGCATTGCGCATTTTAACCGGCAGGCTGCCCGATCAAATTGTCCGAAATTCAAAACTCGACCAAATAGCTTTGCCTCAAAATATCGGGACGGGCCTGCCATCGGCCATTTTAAGCCGCAGGCCTGATGTTAAAAGTGCGGAACTTGCTTTGGCAATTGCCAACAGCAACGTCGGGATCAGCAAAGCAGCCATGTACCCGGCCTTGCAGATAACGGCAAGCGGTGGCATCAATTCTTTTAGGGCCAGCAATTGGTTCAATGTGCCTGCCTCCTTGTTTGGAATAGTTGCCGGAGGTGTGGCGCAACCACTTTTGGATCATAAAAGGTTGAAAACGGATTACCTGGTTGCGAAAGTGGACAGGGAAAAAACCGTATTGCAGTTCCGGCAATCCGTGTTAAATGCTGTTGGCGAAGTATCGGATGCATTGGTAGCAATTGATAAACTAAAATCGCAGCAGGCAATCGCCATAAGCAGGGTGAACACACTGCAGCAGGCAACTAAAAATGCCAACCTGTTATTTAAAAACGGGCTGGCAACTTATTTGGAAGTAATTACCGCACAAGGAAACGTGCTGCAAAGCGAGCTGGAACTTGCTTCAATAAAACGCGACGAACTGAATGCAGTTTCCGAGCTGTACCGCTCGTTAGGCGGTGGTTGGAGATAGCTGAGCGTAAGTAATTGCAGGGATTACAAAAAAGGCAAACCCTGCAATTACCTGGGTTAAGCCCAAGAAATAAAATTTCTTGTTTTGAGTTAAGTGCCTCAAATACAGCAAAAGTTTCTTCAACATGGATAGCAGATTGAAAATTTATACTATGCAGGATAATTGTTTTGAAAGTATTGTGGCAAAGGAAGTAAAACAATTAATTGTGTCGGTATTATCTCAAAGTAATTGAGCAGGTGTTTTGAAAAAGTTGAGGTGGGTTGCTACTGTTTTTATAAGGGTAAAAACAGTATCGATAGAAATCAAACCAATTGCGGCTGCCAAAATACTTTTATTTCTTTCACATCAACCCTTTTGCGTGCCTGTGCCAAATCATAGCTTTCCTGCACGCGCAACCAAAATTCAGGCGTTGTATTTTTAAAACCTGCAGCAAGTTTTAAAGCCATTTCGGAACTGATGCCCTGCTTGCCATTGATAATTGCAGAAAGTGTTTTGCGCGTAGTTTGTAAACCTTTGGCAACTTCCGTAATCGTTAATTCTTGTCCGGTTTCTGCCCTGATCCCTTCTATGGTTTCGAGTATTAATTCTCCCGGGTGTGCCGGATTAAACATGGCCATAATTATTCTCTCCTTAATAATAATCTGTGTAATTTACATCTGCAACATCTTCGCCCACAAAACGAAAAATTATGCGATAGTTTTTGTCAACTTTAACGCTCCAAAACTCTTTTAATGTGCCTGAAAGCTTATGAAGGTTGTAACCCGGAACATTCATTTCTACTGGTGAAGCTGCATTATCCAAACGGGTTAAAATCCGGCGAATTTTGTTAACGTGTTCTGGCGTTAGTTTAGCAGCATTTCCAGTGTCATAAAACTGCTTTAGTCCTTTGTGGTTAAAGCTAATGATCATATACAAATGTAACGCGTTACGTGCCAGCCAACAAGTTTATTTTATATTTATGTTTGCAAATGAATAATTATGAGTTCGGTTAAAAAAGATAAAGTAGCTTTTTGTTGATGCTGTTTTTATAGTGGTAAAAACAGTATGGATAAAAATTAAATCTAATAAAATATGATTACTGATAACATTTTTGAAATTGGAATCGATGTTTTAGAAAGACTTTTTATTAAACCTGAAAAAGAAAAGTTTGCATTAATTTACCGCACAGCAACTGAAGTTCATTGGGATAGCAAAAACAATTTTCTTTATTCACCAAAACCAAGAGAATGGAGTTACTTTGACTGGTATAGACAAATTACGGAAGTAGTTGAAACCGAATGTGGTTGCAAACTTATATTGACTAATAGAACAAATTGGATAAATATTTCGTACGATTTAAAGAAACAAATAGTTGAATATTCAGGCTAAACGTCATTGTTTACTCGACCGTTTCCAAACCCCCATACTTCTTTTACCGCCCTAAAACCTTGAAAAAACATTAAAAGTTTTACCTTTGCGGCTCATTTTACTGTTCCATGAGCCAGCCCGTTAAAATTAAAAATGCGTTAATTTCTGTTTATTATAAAGATAACCTCGAACCGATTATCCGGGAATTAAACCGTTTAAACGTACAAATTTACAGTACCGGTGGCACAGAAACTTTTATCCGAAACTTAGGGGTTAACGTTGTTCCGGTAGAAGATTTAACTTCTTATCCTTCCATTTTAGGCGGACGCGTGAAAACATTGCACCCAAAAATCTTTGGCGGCATTTTAACCCGGCGCGGACACGAAGGCGACCAACAGCAAATCGCCGAATATGAAATCCCGGAGATTGATC
>CAXTKQ010000104.1:2692-4762 GCA_964244955.1 uncultured Sphingobacteriaceae bacterium
TTGTGGATCTGTATCCTTTTGAAGAAACCGTTGCTTCCGGCGCTGCTGAGGAAGATGTTGTGGAGAAGATTGACATTGGCGGCATTTCCCTCATCCGCGCAGCCGCAAAAAACTCTAAAGACGTAACGATTATTGCTTCAAAAAACGATTACAACGAACTTGAAAATATCCTGAAAACACAAAACGGAGCAACTACTTTAGCACAACGCAAAGCTTTTGCTCGTAAGGCTTTCCATATTTCTTCGCATTACGATTCGGCCATTTTCAATTACTTCAACCGCGAAGAACCACTGCAAATTTTTAAACAAAGCATCGAACCTGCACAAACATTGCGATACGGCGAAAACCCGCACCAGCAAGGTATTTTTTATGGTGATTTGAACCAGCTTTTTGATAAGTTGGGCGGCAAAGAGCTATCGTATAATAATTTAGTGGATGTAGATGCGGCCGTTGCTTTGATTGATGAGTTTGAAGAACCAACCGTTGCCATTTTAAAACACACCAACGCCTGCGGAATTGCCAGCAAAAACAGCATTTCGGAAGCTTGGGAAGCTGCCTTGTCCTGCGATCCGGTTTCTGCTTTTGGCGGCGTTATCATTACCAACGGCGAAGTGGACGCGGCAACGGCAACACAAATCAGCAAATTATTTTTTGAAGTTTTAATTGCGCCGGCATACCAGGAAGACGCAATTAAAATCTTAACTTCAAAAAAAAATAGGATTATTTTGCTGCGTAAACCGATTGAGCTTCCATCTAAATTATTTAAAACGCTTTTAAACGGCGTAATTGAGCAGGACAAAGATTTGGTGGTTGAAGGCCCGCAACAAATGCAAACCGTTACCGAAGTAAAACCGACAGAAGAAGAACTGAAAGATTTATTCTTCGCCAATAAAGTTGTAAAACATACCAAATCAAACACAATTGTACTGGCTAAAAACAGTATGCTGATTGCCAGCGGTGTTGGCCAGACTTCGCGTGTTGACGCTTTAAAACAAGCCATTGTGAAGGCTGAAACTTTTGGTTTTGATTTACAAAGTTCTGTGATGGCTTCAGACGCTTTTTTTCCTTTTCCTGATTGTGTGGAAATTGCAGCCGATGCAGGGATTTCGGCCATTTTACAACCGGGCGGCTCTATTAAAGATCAGGATTCGATCCAAATGGCCAATCAAAAGCAGATTGCAATGGTAACTACTGGCGTACGTCATTTTAAACATTAATCCCCGCGATAAAACTGTCTGCACATTCTTTTATAGAACATTTTTTCGTAAACTTTGCAGCTAATACTGATTTAAAAACAAATGGGTCTATTTAACTTTTTTACGCAGGAAATTGCCATTGATTTGGGCACTGCAAATACCCTGATTATACACAACGATAAAGTGGTGGTGGATGAACCCTCCATCGTGGCTTTTGATCGGACCACAAATAAAATAATTGCCATCGGGCGCCAAGCCATGCAAATGGAAGGCAAAACCCACGATAATATCCGAACCGTTCGCCCGCTAAAAGATGGTGTAATCGCTGATTTTAATGCTTCGGAACACATGATCCGCGGTATGATCAAGATGATTAACAAAGGTAAAGGTTGGTTTTTTCCTTCGCTGCGGATGGTGATTTGCATTCCTTCCGGTATTACGGAAGTGGAAAAACGTGCCGTTCGCGACTCTGCTGAAATTGCAGGGGCAAAAGAAGTATACCTGATTTACGAACCAATGGCCGCAGCCGTAGGGATTGGGATTGACGTGGAAGAACCGATGGGCAACATGATTATTGATATTGGCGGCGGAACGACGGAAATTGCCGTGATTGCGCTTTCGGGTATTGTTTGCGATCAATCCATCCGTGTTGCCGGGGATAATTTTGATTCAGACATCGTTCAATACATCCGCCGCCAGCATAACATTATGATTGGCGATCGCACAGCAGAAAAAATCAAGATTGAAGTTGGCGCTGCTTTACCGGAACTGGCAGATCCGCCGGCGGACTTTGCGGTACAAGGCCGTGATTTAATGACGGGCGTTCCAAAACAAATTACCGTTTCATACACAGAAATTGCCCACTGTTTAGATA
>CAXTKQ010000104.1:4772-14383 GCA_964244955.1 uncultured Sphingobacteriaceae bacterium
CATCTCAAAAATTGAAGAAGCAATTTTAAAAGCGTTAGAAATTACGCCTCCCGAACTTTCAGCAGATATTTATCAAACCGGCATTTATTTAACTGGCGGCGGTGCTTTGCTCCGCGGTTTGGACAAACGTGTGGCCGCAAAAACAAAATTGCCGGTACACGTTGCCGAAGACCCGTTGCGTGCCGTAGTCCGCGGAACAGGGACGGCTTTAAAAAATATTGGAAGTTTTAAATTTTTAATGCAATAAAAGAAGTTATCGGTTGCCAGTTACCAGTTTTGAGTTACCGGCAACCGGCAACCGGCAACTTAAAACTGTATGCGTAACCTCCTGATTTTTATTTCGAAGTACAACGCATTTTTTTTGTTTATCATTTTTGAAGTTTCTTCCCTGGTTATTTTTGTGAAGTACAACAACTTTCAAAAAGCTACTTTTATCAGTTCATCAAATGAAGTAATCGGGAATATTTACCTTAAAGCAGACCAAATTACCGATTACTTTAAACTCGGCATCACCAATGATAGTTTGGCCAGGGAAAACGCCCACTTGCGCAACCAGTTGAAGTCTTCTTTCTATGTTGATTCTTCCTCGGTAAAAACAGTAACGGATACCATTTACAAACAGCAGTACACTTACATTGCAGCCAGGGTTATCAACAATTCTTTTAACCGGAGGAACAATTACCTCACCATCAACCGTGGCAGCAACGCCGGGATCACCAAAGGGATGGGCGTGATTTCCAGTTCGGGCGTGGTTGGCATCGTTATCAATACCGGCCCTAATTTATCAACTGTACAATCACTGCTGCATGAAAATACCCGCATCAGTGCCATGCTTGCCGATTCTAACAACGTGGGTTCTTTAATTTGGGACAATAACCTCGACCCTACCAAAGCCATGCTGATTAACATCATGAAGCAGGTTAAAATTAAAGTTGGGATGCCGGTGGTTACGTCCGGTTACTCGCTTTTCCCGGAAGGGACGATGCTTGGCCATATCAGTCGGTTGGATGCCAAAAACAGCAGCAATGTAACCGGTTTTGAGGTCAACCTTTCTGTCAACTTTAGCAACCTGCAATACATATATGTGGTTACCAATAAACTGGCGCAAGAACAAGAAGCATTGGAGGCGCAGGAAAAACAATGAGCAGGACGATTATTTACAACCTGCTGCGTTTTGTCGTGCTGGTGTTTATACAGGTTTTTTTGCTGAAAAACATATCGCTTTATCAGGTGGTAACGCCTTACTTTTATATTTTGTTCATACTTCTTTTACCGTTCAATATTCCAAACTTTCTGTTGTATGCACTCGCTTTTGTATTAGGCATTACCATTGATGCCTTTTACGATACGCCGGGTTTACATGCAGCTTCCTGTGTGCTTCTGGCTTATGTCCGCATTATCTTTATCAGCATTACCGTACAAAAAGAAGGTTTTGATAACGAGCCGGAACCAACTTTAGGCTTAATGGGTTTCCGTTGGTTTTTTCTATATGCTTTGATCCTGACGTTTTTGCACCACTTTTTTCTGCTTAACCTCGAATCTTTCCGTTTCTCGCAAATCCTGTTTACGTTAACCAGGGTTGTTTTCAGTACAATATTTACGGTACTTTTAATGTTAATATCCGGTTTAATGTTTTTCAAAAAGAAAGTACGTTAATAATGAATAGTTTTTTCGAAAGGCGCTATGTAATTATGGGCATTTTCATCGTGGTTATGCTCATGCTGATCGGCCGCTTGTTTTACATCCAAATTGTTGATGACAAATATTTAGCCTTTGCACAGAATAATGTTATCCGAAGAATTATAAAGTTTCCCGAACGCGGGGTTATACTTGATAGACATAATAAAATTTTAGTGCGAAACGAACATGTTTACGATATTCTCGTCACTCCCAAATTAGTACGTGATTTTGATACTGTACTATTTTGTCAATTATTACAAATTGATAAAAAGGGCTTTGATCAGCGTTTTGAAAAAGCAAAAAGTTTTTCTTATTTCCGTGCATCTCCATTTGAAAAACAGGTTTCTGCACGACTCTATAATTCCTTTCAGGAACACCTATTTGAATTTCCCGGTTTTTCTGTACAACCACGTTCGGTACGTACTTATCCCGATTCATGCGCCGCACAATTTTTAGGATATATTAGTGAGGTAAATGATAAGATTATAGAAAAATCTAATGGATATTATAGTCCGGGCGATTATGTAGGAATTAGTGGCGTTGAAAAAGCTTATGAAACTGTGTTACGAGGACAAAGAGGTGTTGAAAACTCATTGGTTGATTCGCGTAATATCCCAAAAGGAAAATATTTAAACGGCCAATACGATACGGCAGCCGTAGCCGGAGAAAGGTTGATCTCTTCTCTGGATATCCGCATACAAAAATTGGGCGAAAAACTAATGCAAAACAAAGTAGGTAGTATTGTGGCCATAGAACCTTCAACCGGCGAAATCCTGGCTTTTGTAAGCAGCCCGACTTATGACCCAAACGAATTGGTTGGCCGCGAAAGAGGAAACAATATTTCGGCGATGTATAAAAATCCTTACAGCCCACTGTTAATCAGGCCGATCCAGGCTTACTATCCTCCGGGTTCTTCCTTTAAACCGTTAAGTGCTTTGATTGCTTTGCAGGAAGGGATTATCACGCCTCAAACTACTTTTTTTTGTGCCGGTGGTTATCAGGCGGGTGCTCATTGGGTGGGTTGCACGCACCATCATGGTGTTACCAATTTAAGTTATGGGATAGAAGGTTCGTGCAACGCTTATTTTTGTAATGTTTTTAACAAGCTGATCAATCAAAACGGTGCCAATAAAACTACGGCGACTTATTTAAGCTGGAAAAACGAGGTCAATAAATTTGGCTTTGGTGTAAAACTGGATGTTGACCTGCCAAATGAAAGAAAAGGATTGGTGCCTGCCCCGGCACGTTATGACCGTATTTACGGCAAAAACCATTGGCGCGCAAATACTATTATTTCACTGGCTATTGGCCAGGGCGAGTTGTTGGCAACCCCGTTACAAATGGCTAATATCGAATGCACCATTGCTAACCGTGGTTTTTATTACCGTCCGCATTTGATTAAAGGCGTTGGCGATAAAGACGTTATCAAACCAGAGTTTAAAGAGAAAATCAACGTTGGAATTGATTCTGTTTATTACGAACCGGTAATTAACGGTATGCAGGCTGTGGTAGATCGCGGAACCGCTGCTGCTTCACGCATCCCGGGCATTGTAATGTGCGGAAAAACAGGTACGGCGCAAAACCCGCATGGCGAAAACCACTCTGTTTTTGTTGCTTTTGCCCCGCGCGACCATCCTAAAATTGCCATTGCTGTGGTGGTAGAAAATGCCGGGCAAGGTGCTTCCTGGGCTGCACCGATTGCTTCTTTTATCGTAGAAAAATACCTGACAGATACGCTCAGCCGCCGCCCTTCCGGCATCAACCCTAAAAAATACATGGAAGCTAGCTTAATGCCCCCGCTTCCTGGCGCTTCACCTAAGCCAACTAATAAATTGTTGCCCAAAGATTCGTTGAAAAAGAACCAAATTGATAGCAATAAAAAAAGCATGAAACGCGACAGCGGCAAAAAACCGTTGCCAAAGACCCACCTCGCGTTACTAAATATCAGAAAAAAGGAAAATGAATAACCAGCGCAGCTTTTTTTTCAATGTGGATTGGTTTACGGTTGCGCTTTACCTTATCCTTTGCATCATTGGCTGGTTCAATATCCATTCGGCCATTTTTGATGAAACCCATCCCAGCTATATTGATTTAAGTACCAATTACGGCAAGCAGTTTATTTACATTATTTCGGCCCTGGTGCTTGCCACCGTTATTTTGCTGATGGAAAGCCGCTTTTTTAGCGCCCTGGCCCCAGCCGTTTATGGCATTGTTGTGCTCTTGCTTGTTTTGGTTTTGGTGATTGGAAGAAACGTAGGCGGAAACCAAGCTTGGATTTCGCTGGGCGGGGGCTTCCGTTTGCAGCCTTCTGAATTTGCAAAATTTGCGACTTGTTTGTTGCTGGCCCGTTATTTAAGCGGAACCAATATCCGCGTAACCGATGCCAAATCATTTTTTGTTGCTGCCGCAATTATTCTTTTCCCGATGGTGCTTATTATTTTACAACCTGATGCCGGCTCAACTTTAGTTTTCTGCTCTTTAATTTTTGTGCTGTACCGCGAAGGTGTTTCGCCGCTTTTTTTGATAACTGCCGGGTTGGTTATTGCTTTGTTTATACTTACTTTATTGGTCAGCCCCACTTATTTAATCGGCGTTTTGGTCATCATTGCCGCTTTTTTGATTTATTTTTTTAAGCGCAACCAAACCATGATTATTACCGTTGCCATCGGTTTTGTGCTATCGGTTGTTTTGATTTTCAGTGTCAATTTTTTGTATCATCATGTACTAAAACCACACCAAACGGTTCGGATTGACGAATGGCTGGGTATCACCACCGATTTGCGCGGCATTGGCTACAACGTTAACCAATCTAAAATTGCCATAGGTTCGGGCAAATTGTGGGGAAAAGGTTATTTAAAAGGCACGCAAACCAAGTTTTCCTTTGTGCCTGAGCAAAGTACCGATTTTATTTTTTGTACCGTTGGCGAAGAATGGGGTTTCGCCGGAACGCTTACCGTTTTGCTGATCTACCTCACTTTACTTTTCCGGATTATTTTTATTGCCGAACGGCAGCGCTCTAACTTTTCCCGGATTTATGGTTACGGCGTGGCATCCATCATTTTTTTCCACGTTTTCATTAATGTCGGGATGACGATTGGCCTGGTTCCGGTCATCGGGATTCCTTTGCCCTTAATCAGTTACGGCGGTTCGTCTTTATGGAGTTTTACCATCCTGATCTTCATCCTGCTCAAACTGGACGCCAACCGAATGGGAATTATCTAATTTTTGCCCGATAAAAGAAGCATTAGGTTTTAAGGTTTTTTACGAAAACCTTTTACGCAACAAATCATAAAACCTTTCCAAAGTTGCAGGTTTGTCTTTCCAGTTGTTTTTTCCGGCATAATTTGCTTTCAAAAACTGCTCGGCCTGCTCAAAATTTGTGTATCGGTTTAAAATGTTGATGGCTTCGGAATAAGCCAAATTGTAGCCGTTAAATAATTCTTTTATAAAAAGCAGTTTATCGTTCAGCGAAATTAAGGCTGGCAAATCCTGGGTTGATTTTCCTGCAAATCCCATTTTTGCTGTCGGTTGTTCTAAACCTTTTTGGGCCGCAATCCGCTGGTTTAAAGTTAAAACCGGTTCCGGTTCCGGCTTTACAGGTTCTGGTTTGATAAACGCTTGCGGTATCGGTTCCGGTTTTACAGGCTCCGGTTTTGCTTCTTCCGCAAAAAACAATTCAGGTTTTGGGCTTTCCTGGTGTTCAATTTCCGGTTGGGTTCCTACCACTTCAACCGGCTCAACTTCGGCTTCTGCAACAATATGTTCAGCTTCTTCCGTTTCGGGCGATACTGATTTTTGTGCGGTAAAAGAAGTATCAGCAATCATAAAAGGCGCAGGTTCTTCCATTTCCGGTTGGGCTTCCGGCACCGAAAAAGTTTCGGCCAATTCCGGTTCTTGTTCAAAAAATTGCGCTTGCTCCAGTTCTGGATTTTGAACGGAAGCGGTATCGTTTAATTTTTTCACTAACGGGTCATCCGCAAAAGGCAAATGCGCTTCTTCGCTAAAATAATCCAAGAT
This sequence comes from uncultured Sphingobacteriaceae bacterium, assembly GCA_964244955.1. GTDB lineage: Bacteria > Bacteroidota > Bacteroidia > Sphingobacteriales > Sphingobacteriaceae > Mucilaginibacter_A. Next base: position 10,470 of record CAXTKQ010000104.1, read on the forward strand.
GATAGGTTTTGTCGGGTATAATCTTTCCGGCGTTTCAACAATTGCCGCAGCAGGTTTTGCCTGAACATATATCTTTTTCAAAATCTCAATATAGTCGGTCAAAAAATTGGCATTGGCCATAAAAAGTTCCAGTTCCAAATCGTTAAAACTGCTGCCGTTTGCTTCGAGGTACGTGTGCTGCTCTTTCAATTCAGCAATAATCCCACCTATTTTTCTTAATATTTCCTGCTGTTTCATCGTCCGGATTCCATGAAGATGTTGATAAATCAACGTTCAAAAATAGGATTAAATTCTGATATTGGGTGCCCAACCCAAGCGGCAGATGTTATTCAACGAAGATGTTTTTAAACGAAAAAGCGAGCATGGCGGCAGCATTGAAGTGATATGCGGTTCGATGTTTTCGGGAAAAACGGAAGAACTGATCAGAAGGCTGAAACGCGGGCAGATTGCCAAACTTTCTATCGAAATTTTTAAACCGAAAAAAGACACACGTTATGATGAAACAGCGATTGTATCGCATGATGCCAATTCGATCAAATCAACGCCGGTAGAAAATTCTTCGTCTATTTTACTTTTAGGAAGCAATGCAGCTATTGTTGGCATTGATGAAGCACAATTTTTTGATGAAGAACTGCCGGAAGTCTGCACCAAATTGGCCAACAAAGGCATCCGTGTAATTGTGGCCGGTTTGGATATGGACTATACCGGCAAACCTTTTGGGCCGCTGCCTGCAATTATGGCCATGGCCGAATCGGTAACGAAAGTGCACGCCGTTTGCGTGATTTGCGGAAACCCGGCCTTGTATTCGTACCGTTTGATTGAAAACGACACCCAAATTTTGTTGGGCGAAAAAGAAAGCTACGAACCGCGCTGCCGTAGGTGCTTCCGTTTAGGCAAAAGTGTAAGTGCTTAAAACCGGTTTAAAGTTCTGCCATAAATCCGCAATGCTTCTTTTATGCCTATAAATTTTGTTTTGATAAAAAACACAATGCGCTAATGATTTTTATGCGGTAAAAGAAGCATTGAACAATTTTCAAGCAAACCCCTAAACTTTACAATTATTTTTCCTGTAAATAAAGTTCCAGGTTTTTCAAGTCGGATTGAATGGCTTCCAAATGATCCGTTAACAATTTGCGCAAATCATACGGCAAGTTGTCTTCATTCAAAATATCCTGATAAGCTTCAAGGGCAGATTTATCGCCTCCAACACAACTCGAAACAACTACCGTATCGCTTCGGTTAGAAAGCGTTCCTTTTATATCCAGCCAGGCCCGGTGCAAAACACCACCAAAACCGCCTTCGTGTTCCGGCTTTGCCACACCATTTTCGCTCAGGTAATTTCTGATCGCTTCTGCCTGGATGTTCCGACTGGTGGCAGCTTGTTCAAATTCTGTCAACAGGTTTTTGCTGCTTACCATTTCTGCAGCTTTGGTATAGCCTTCTTCCCCATCCACACCAATGGTAACCAAATGCTGTAAACTGCCAATTAACTTTTGATCTAAACTCATAATTTTTTATGCTGATAATGCTTACAATAATCTAACAATATCCATTTTAACTATAAACAACCGTTTTTGGTTTGGGATAGGAAAAGATTTAATTTATCGTTTAAAATTAGATGCAATATATTCTGAAACCAAGTCAACAATTGTACATACTTCTTTTATGCCTATAAAATCAAAAAAGTTAAAGCATAAAAAAAGTGCCAATCATACAATCAGCACTTTCAAGATTTAAAATATTAAATTTACAAGTATCAACTTGCAATAGAAATTTTGTGTTTGTCTTTGATTGAATTTTTGATGCAAGTCAGCATACTTTCGCAAGTATTGTCCCAGGAATTTTTTGCCAGGAAAGTATCAACTTTGGCCAACCATTCCTTTTTGTTTTTGCTGTTCAGTTCCAACTCAATTGCATCAATAAAATCTTCGGCTGTGTATCCAATTTGCACCAACTTATTTTTGGCATAAGGGTTAACCACATCGCGGATTGCAGTTGATACAACCGGTTTTCCTGCCGATAAATATTCAGGTGTTTTTGTCGGGCTGATAAATTTAGTAGAATCATTCAACATAAACGGGATCAAAGCTACATCCCAACCAGATAAATAGGCAGGCAATTGTTCGTAACTTTTTTGCCCTAAATAATGGATGTTTTTATTTTTTGGCAAATGCTCTCGGTTGATTTTTAAAACTGGTCCAATCAGCATAAAATTCCATTCCGGCCTTGCATCTGCAACTGCTTTAATTAAATTAATATCAAAACGCTCATCAATCACTCCATAAAACCCAAGTTTGATGCCTTCAACTTGTGCCTGGTCTGCCGGCTGTACTTTGTTGGTCCGCGCTTTTACAAAGTGACTTTTATCTATGCTGCTTGGAAAAGGGAACATATTGGCATGTTGTTGTTTTTTTGCTTCGTACAAAGATTGCCCACCGGTAAACACAACATCAGATTTTGCAATAAGCCTTTTCTCCAAATCTTTCAAATCTGCCGGTGCATTTTTAAACAGCGAAAGTTCGTCCATGCAATCGTAAACGGTTAAAGCAGGGCTTAACTGCTCTGTAAAAGACAAAGCCATGGGTGTATAATACCAGAAAAGAAAATCTTCGCTGTCTTCCTTTTCCATAAATTTATCCATCAATTGTTTCATCATTAGCTTTTCTTCAAGCTTGGATAAACCTTTTGGGATATGTGGCACAACTACCCACAAGTTGGGCAACCGGTTTGATAAATGTAAGTACGCGCCATCTGTTGCGTCTTGTATGGGCTCTTCTAAAAAATAAGTTTTAAACATTTCCGAAAACCTTGTTAACAAGTGTTGCGGACGCTGATAAACAAAATCCCATCTTAGATGTGAAAGACAAAGCAGTTTGGCGGGTAATTTTTTCATGTTGTGTATGACAATAATTATAAGATTAACATATTTAAATTTCGATTGTTTGATGCCCGGCAAAAAAAATTTACAGGCTGATTTAACTGACCCAAACTATACAAAATGTATGCATTATTAAACATGCAAGTAAACCAGTTTGCGTACTGTTTTTACCAATAAAAAACTTGTTTTTGCGATATTAAAAACGCAAAAATTACAGGGTGGAACAATATACAACTTTTTTTTGAATTGTTGTATTTTTTTAGGTTAGATATCTATAAAATTTGGATTTTTACAGTTATCCAATGTTTGTAATAATTTCAAGACAATTTTCAACATTGTTTTGATCTGAAAAAAACTTGATTAATTATTTTGAAGGAAAGAATTAGGTATTGCTCAAAAGAAAAAATTGTTGGGTTTATTTTTTCAACTTGTTTAAACAGTTTTAACTATTGCCGCCTTTAATCAAACGTTGTATTTCATCCAATTTCATCAAAGCTTCTACCGGTGTAAGCGTGTTTACATCCAACGCATTCAACACGTCCCGGATTTTTATCAACACCGGGTCATCTATCGAAAACATTTGCAATTGCATGGCTTGCTTTTGCACTTTTTTGATGCTCTCTTTGATGTTTTCGCCGCCCGTTCTTTCTGCTTCCAATTTCTTCAAAATCTCTTCGGCGCGCGATAAAACTTTCGGCGGCATCCCGGCCAACTTGGCTACATGGATTCCAAAACTATGCCCGCTTCCGCCTGGCACCAACTTCCGCAAAAAAATAATTTTTTGCCCGGTTTCTTTTACCGCAACGTTGTAGTTTTTGATGCGGTAAAAAGAGCTTGCCAGTTCGTTCAGTTCGTGGTAATGCGTGGCAAACAAAGTTTTGGCTTTGGCCGAAGGATGGTTGTGCAGATACTCGGCAATAGACCAGGCAATCGAAATGCCATCGTAAGTAGAAGTGCCGCGGCCAATCTCGTCCAGCAAAACCAAACTGCGGTTAGAAATATTGTTGAGGATGCTGGCTGTTTCGTTCATCTCCAC
>CAXTKQ010000105.1:0-14336 GCA_964244955.1 uncultured Sphingobacteriaceae bacterium
GTTTCGATCACCAATGTAAACAACGATGGCTGGCCGGATATTTATGTCGGCAATGATTTTATTTCCAACGATCTTTTATACATCAACAACAAAAACGGAACTTTTACCAACCGCGCAGGCGAATACTTTAAACACACAGGCTGGTCGGTAATGGGTTCGGATATGGTGGATATCAACAATGACGGCCTGCCCGACCTGGTTTCTTTGGAAATGCTCCCGGAAGAAAACCTGCGAAAGAAAACCATGCTGATGGGTGATAACTACATCACTTACATTGATAATAAAAAATACAATTACGAGCATCAGTATATCCGCAATGTGCTGCAATTAAACCAGGGCAAAACGCCTTCCGGCCATACGCAATTTAGCGAGGTTGCTTACCTGGCCGGCATGTACCAAACCGACTGGAGCTGGACACCCTTGGTTGCCGATTTTGACAACGACGGTTACCGGGATATGGTAATTACCAACGGCTACCCGAGGGATGTAACCGATCTGGACCACGCACTTTACAGCAACAGCCAGGGCCGGTCGCCTAAAGAAAATACGTCGCTGGCCAGTGCCGATTCTTTTCCGGTGGTAAAAACAGTAAGTTATGCTTTTAAAAATGCAGGCGGTTATACGTTTAAAAATCAATCTGCCAACTGGGGGATTACAAAACCTGCATTTTCAACCGGCGGTGTATATGCCGATTTGGACAACGACGGCGACCTTGACCTGGTGGTCAACAACATTGACGAACCTGCTTTTATCTATGAAAACACGCTGAACAACAAAAAACAAGTTGCCAAAGGCCATCATTATTTAAGTGTTGGTTTAACAGGAGACAGTAAAAATACAGGAGGCATCGGCGCATCCATCCGAATTTATTACCAGGGGAAACAACAATTTTACGACCAGCAGCCTTGCCGCGGTTATCTTTCTACCGATGATGCAAAAGCACATTTTGGTTTGGGCGATGCAACTACTGCTGATTCTTTAAGGATCAGATGGCCGGATGGGAAAACCCAGTTGCTAACCAACATTAAAACTGACCAAACCATAAATTTAGCCTATAAAAACAGTAGTGGCAATCTTTTGCCGGGTATCTCTGTTAAGGAAGTTCCGCTTTTTCAATCGGTAGCCAAGCAGGCAGGCATCAATTATAAACACGAAGAAAAGGATGCCATTGATTACAACATCCAGCCTACTTTGCCACACAAATTGAGCCAGTACGGCCCTTGTATCGCTGTCGGTGATATTGATAACAACGGTTATGATGATTTTTACATCGGCGGCTCGGCCGGAAACAAGGGCACGTTTTTTATGCAGGATAAAAACGGCAGGTTTACTGCGGATACCAAACGCTTCCTCCACGAAGATTTTAAAGAGGAAGAAGATATGGGCGCGGTTTTATTTGATGCCAACAACGATGGTTTCTTGGACATGTACGTAGTAAGCGGCAGTTACGAGTTCCCGAAAGGCCATTCCTCGGCACAAGACCGCTTGTACATCAATAACGGAAAAGGGCAGTTTGAACGGAATTTTGCCGCCGTTCCGATAGAATACGATAACGGTTCTTGCGTTCGTGCCGCTGATTTTGACAAAGACGGCGATTTGGACCTTTTTGTTGGCGGGCGTTCGGTTTCCGGTGCTTATCCTGCCTCGCCGGTAAGTCATTTGTTGCGGAACGAAGGCGGAAAGTTTGTAGATGTAACCAAAGAACTTTGCCCTGAACTGGAACATGCAGGCATGATCACCGATGCATTATGGTCTGATTTTGATAATGACGGCCTGGTGGATTTGGTGGTTGCAGGAGAATGGATGCCCATCACTTTATATAGAAACAACGGGCATAGTTTTACCAAAGTCGGCAATTCGGGCGTGGAGCAGCATGTGGGCTGGTGGAACAGTTTGGTGGCCGGTGATTTTAACAATGACGGCAAAATGGATTACGTAGCCGGGAACTTGGGCCAAAACTCCAATTACAAAGCCACATTTGCCGAACCGATGACCATTTTAGCAAAAGATGTAGACAACAACGGTTCGTATGATGCCATGATTTTTTGCTACATGAAAGCAGAAGACGGCACACAAAAACCATTTCCGATGCACACGCGTGATGATTTGATCAGCCAGGTGATTTCCACCCGAAAAAAATTCCCTACTTATAAAGGCTTTGGCCGCGCAACCATGGACGATTTATGGAGCAAGCAGGACCGGGAAAACGCCGTTGTTTTAAAAGCGACCGATATGAACACCAGCTTTATCGAAAACATGGGCAATGGCAAGTTTTCGATCAGCGCAATGCCTATTGCAGCACAAATGGCACCGGTATACGGAATGGTTGCCCGGGATATAGATCAGGACGGTTCCTTAGATTTGCTGATGGTAGGAAACGATTATGGCATGGAGCCTTTTACCGGCAGGCACGATGCGTTTATGGGCTTGTACTTAAAAGGCAATGGCAAAGGCGGTTTCAGCAGTAAACCGGTAACCGGGAGTGGGTTTTTTGTGGATGGCGATGCAAAAGGTTTAGCCGTAGTCCATGCTGCAAAAGGCAATGACCTGTACGTGGCTTCCCAAAACCAGGACAGCTTAAAGGTTTTTAGTTCGAAGATCAGGGAGAAAACGCCAGCAGTTTGGATCAACCTCAAACCGACTGATTTTTACGCCGATTTGATCTATAAAAACAACCGTAAAAAGCATGTGGAGTTTTATTACGGCTCGACTTATTTGTCCCAATCTTCGCGAAAACTGGAGTTGGACAAAGATGCGGAAGCTATTTTTATTACAGATTACCAAGGAAATAAGCGGAAAGTGAAGTAGGTTTTTGGAAACGCAATACTTCTTTTATCGGGTAAAAATTGGTGTTGATGCTTTTTGTGTAATACCAATTTTTATGTGGTAAAAGAAGTATTAAAAATCAGAGCAATCCATTAACCGGAATTACTATTTTATCCAAACCGTTTGCGTAAATGCACCATTTGCTGCTGCGTCCCAAACTTCCAAACGAACCCATTTCCTGTTTTTCATATTCATATTGAGATGAAAAGTATGGTTTCCAAACGCTTTGGTGTCCTTCAAATCCACCTGCTGCCGATAAACTTTGGTGCCATCTCCGGAAATGATTTCAGCAAAGTTTAAAGGGAATGTCCAGTCAACTTTAAAAGTAATGTTGCAATTTCCATCTGCCGGCAGTTGAATGGTATCACCGGAACGGGAATTATTGACGGTAAATTCCGGGATTAAAACTTCCCCCGTTGAGGAGAAAAACTTGCCATTTTGCAGCACATCCAATATCGGTTGCCAGCCATTGTTAAAAGCAGGCAATTTCTCGATTTGCAGGTAATTTACATTTACGTGGGCATACATTTCATTCTCCGGTTCGATGGTAAAGATGTCTGATTCGGCAAGTACTTTTTTGTGCAGTCCCCAATTGTTCATATCGTCCATCAAATCCAACACGCGCTTGCCCAATCTGGGTTGAGACAGATCAGCAGGCAATGCTTTCCAGGCCGCACCCAAAAAGCGGTCGGATTTGTAAAAGGCTTCTTCTTTATAAGCATCCGGAAAGCCGGTTGAGCCTTTTGTCCGCGCATGTGCCGTCCAAGCTAAACCGTTTTCGGCTTTTAATAAAGTAAACATATCTTCTTTACCGCCAATGTGATAGATTTTGCCATGTTCCTGATCGGTTGTGGTAAAAGGTACACCTGCTTTTCTCGACATGATCCAGTAAACAGGTTTCGGGAAAAACTCCAGCCAATGTCCGCCAAAAAACTCGTTTGGTTCTTCTCCGGGCAACAACAAAAAATTTGCTGAAGACAAGCGTTTGCATTGCTCAAACAAGGTTTTCAATTCTAATAAACGCTGCTCGTCCGGCCCGCGGGGATGACCGGTTCCGTGAAATTCGGCCAGGTGTACAATATTCACCCCTAAATTTTTAAATACTTTTATAAAAGAAGGCGTATCCGGAATAGGCTTACCGGCAAGCACCACTTTCGAAATAAATTCATTGTGAAAATGGCTCGACATGGTTTTATATCCCGCCAATGGTTTATAGCTGTCGTTGTGCGTGTATTTTTTTACATCGGCCAACAAAGCCGTTGGATTGCCCGCGCTTAACAAGCAGAAGAAATTTAACCGCTGCTGTGTTCCTGGCGGCGAATTAAACCAGGGAACGTAGCGGTTATCGCCATACAAATCCTGCCGGATGCCAGAACCAAAGCCCGACAGCAGGTTGCGGTAATTGTTGCCGTACCACACAAACTTCAAATTAAAAGCTTCATCCAAAGGATAAAAATACTGGTGCGGTGCTGGAAAAACGGCAATACTGCCGGAAGGGTTTTCGCCAATAATCGTACGGTATTTAACAGCTATGTTCTTTTCAGTATCCGCAGGATTTGGATTATTCACCTGCATCTGATCGTAAACATCGCTCCAGGAAATATTTTTTACCGGTTGCTGCTTACTAACCAAACCTGCATCATACAATATCGCTGTAGAATCAATTTGGGTAGAGATGACTGCCGCTACATTAAAAAGCGGCTGTCCATTATATAACGTGATCTCTAATTTTCCTCTAAAGTTTGGCGCTTCAAGGCCGTCAATACTAATTACGGTACGCGATCCCGAGGTGCTTACACTTGCCGCCTTCTTGTTAAAACTGATTTTATCAGATTGGTGCGGTTTTAAAGGCACCTTGTCAAAAAAGATGTTCCAGCCGTTTTGGGAAATCAGGTCGCGTTTGCCTTTCGTTAGGATAAATTCAGGGTCTGTATTTTCAATAATCGTATGGTAAGCACCTTCTTTTCCAAATTGAATGCTACTGAACAAAGGCTTGCCGTTTTGCATGTTCAGCAACAAGCTGCCGTTGCCCGTATTTCCTGTTGGCCAGGTAACGGTAAGGCCATCACGGTTTGGGATTACTTTTACGCCTGAATTTTGGTTGAACCCTTTTCGGTCAACAGGAAAAACCTGCGCTTTTGCCTGAAAAAAGCAACTTAATAATAAGAAGAACAGGCAATATCTTCTGATTAGATTTAAGCCTGATATTGCCTGTTCCATATTCAAATTGTTTGCGGTTTGTGCTTTGCTTATTTTGACAGAAACTTGTAGCAGCTTTGGGTTTTATACGTTTGGCCGGGTTTTAAAACAGTTGAAGGGAACTGCGGCTGGTTGGGCGAATCCGGGAAATGCTGGGTTTCCATGGCAAAAGCAGTACGGTAATCGTCTTTTTTTTCGTATTTCATGCTGTTTTTACTGTGCATAAAATTGCCGCTGTAAAATTGCAGGCCGGGTTCTTCGGTATAAACTTCCATTACAATACCGCTTTTATCGCCTTTTACTTTGGCTACCGGCGAGTTCATGCTGGGCTTGTTCAAAACGAAATTGTGGTCGTAGCCTTTTCCGTTTTTCAACTGCTCGTTGTTGTCGTTTACTCGTGCACCAATAGCTGTTGATTTTTTAAAATCGAAAGGTGTACCGCTTACGGTTACAATTTTGCCGGATGGGATAAGCGTACTGTCAACCGGTGTATAATTATCCGCATTAATTTCTACCTCGTGGTTTAAAATAGTGCCGCTTCCTGAACCGTTCAAATTAAAAAATGCATGGTTGGTTAGGTTTACCACGGTAGGTTTATCGGTAGTGGCTTCGTAATTTATTTTCAAGCAATTATCTTGAGTTAAAGCATAAGTTACTTTTACATTCAAATTTCCCGGAAAACCTTCTTCCATATCTTTAGAAAAATAGGTCAACTGTAGCGTCGAATCATTCAACTGTTTGGCGTCCCAAACCACATCCTGGTAACCTTTTTTACCGCCGTGCAAAGTATTAGGCCCGTTATTTTTGAAAAGCGTATATTCTTTTCCATCCAATTTAAACTTACCTTTCGCAATCCGGTTGCCGTAACGGCCGATGGTGGCGCCAAAATAAGGTTCGGTAGAATGCTGAAAACCTTCCACGCTTTCAAAACCATCAACTACGTCTGTCATTTTGCCGTTTTTATCAGGCACTAACAAACTCACCAACCTGCCGCCATAATTGGTGATGGCCGCTTCCATACCGTTCTTATTTTTTAAAACATACAAGTCGGTTTTTTTATTATCAATTGTTTTTTCGAAAGCTGTTTTGGCAGGTAAAGCTGCTTGCTGTATTGTATCGGTAGCTTTGGTGGATGCTTGTTTGTTTGAGGTATTGTTGCAAGCCGCTAAGGCCAGAACCGAACTTGTGCACAAGGCCAGCAAATAATTTGTTTTCATGTTTTTGGGGATAAGGTCAATAGCTATTTTGGTTGATAATAAATATTTAAGTTTTGTTCGTGCTGTTTAACATACTTCTTTTACCGCATAAAAATTGGTGAAGCCAATAGGCTTTTAAAGATAAACGATCTTGGTTTTATAGGCATAAAAGAAGCATCATAATTTTGTTTGATAATGGTTTTTCATACTTCTTTTATCACATAAAAATTTAGGTTGGAGCTTTCGACTTCCTGTACTTCAACATAAACACCAATTTTTATGCGATAAAAGAAGCATTGCCTTAACGCTCCTTTACTGTTTAAGCACTACCGGCCAGCCACTTTTATAAATAATCCGGTTGATGCACAAAGCCCTTCCTTTTTCTTTGTGGCTTCTTTCGATGGCATGGTAAGCGATCCATTTTTTGCCTTTTTCATCTTTAAAAATTGAATTGTGGCCTGGTGCTAAGTAAATGCTGTCTTTTTCCAAAATTGCACTGTTTAGGGAATGGTTCGCTTCGCCCAAACGTTCAAACGGGCCGGTTGGATTACTTGCCTTTGCAACCATCACGGCATAATTAGCTTTAACACCGCAGCAATTATCCCCAGAATAATACAAGTAGTAAACGCCTTTATTATAATCTAGCCAGGAACCTTCTATCAAATTGCTGTAGCTTTTGTCTTTGCCGGGATAAACGATTGCTTTTGCTTCAGTCCCTGGTTTAAATGCCGACCAGTTGTCCGTCATTTCCTGAACTTTTAATGGCTGAAAATCAGAACCCCAATAAAGCAAATGCTGACCGCTTTTAGGGTCAACAAAACCTTTTGGGTCAATGTTCTGGAAGCCGCTGCCGCAAAGCAGTGGTTCACCTTTATCTGTAAAAGGGCCAAGCGGATGATCGGCATAAGCAACGCCCAGGCATTTTCCGGTCAGTTCATTAGGATCAGCAGAAAAAAACATCACGAACTTATTTAGCTTCGCATCAAAGAAAACATCAGGCGCCCAAAAGCTTTGTGTTTTAGATGCCCATTTCGGTTTTTGCGGCAATGCGTCGCCTTCATATTTCCAATGCTGATGATCGGAAGATGATGCAACCTGAATGTTGACCGTTTTGCCATTGTTGCGGCTTTGGGTTGCATAAGCATAGTACTTATTACCTGCTTTGATAACTGTCGGATCAGCAAAATCACGGCCCAAAACTAAATTTATACCAGAACTTGCAACAGCCGTTGGTTTTACCGGTTGATGCAAGTTCCGGCAACTTGTACTGATGAACAGTGCCAACATCACCAAAAAGCAATGCGACCGATGGTTACCAAAGCCTTTTCTGTTCATCAGACAGTTCCTTTATTTAGTCCTGTTGGTCAGGCTTTTTATCAGGGCTGTTTCATCAGCTTTGTAAGGCGTGCCGTCTTTATGAAAAATATCATGGAACCACAATTTTGGTTCGCTGCCATCGGGCATTGGTGTGTCCCAGGCATAAATGGTATTGGTTTTACCGGATACAAATCCCCAATTTATCGCACCAACATTTTCCTTTTTCAGCATGGGCAACACGGTGCTGAACAAACTATTACGCGGACGGGCCATATATTCTGTACAAATCATTGGGCGGCCAAACATTTTTAAAAACTGTACAGTTTTCAAATGCTCTGGTTCAGGCGCATAATCATGGTAAGTAATAATGTCCGAATTGGCAACCTGATAAGCGTTCAGGGTTTCAAAAGCCCAGTTCCACATGCCTGCGCTGATGGGCTGGGTTATGTTTACTTCCCTGGCCCATTCAAAAGTATGTTTTAACAAAGGCATTGATTTGTTGCCTTTGTCAGAATTTCCAGGCTCGTTGTACAAATCCCAAAGCAAAATGCGTTTATCGTTGCCAAAACGCCGCAACACATCTTTCATATATTTTTCTAAAACCGGAAAATTAGCAGGGTCTTCTGAAGCTGGCTGTCCGGGATCCTGCGCCCAGCCAGAATTGTGTATTCCCGGTTTTGGCTCCGGCTGTTTTCCTGTTTTAGGCACTTTGTTCCAGCAATCATCAAAAAACACAAACATGGTTTGTATGCCGTGTTTATTTGAAATAGTTAAATATTCGTCCATGCGTTTTTTAAAACCTTCGGGGTCTTCCTGCCAAGCCAAATGATGTAAAAACACACGCATCACGTTCATTCCGATGCCTTGTGCATAGCCCAATTCCGTGTCAATCGTTTTAGGGTCAAAGGTATCGGCCTGCCACATTTCCAACTGGTTGATGGCCGTGCTTGGGATGAAATCGCTGCCCACCAGCCATTGGTGCTGCGCATACCAGGTTTTTGCTTTTTGGGCCGTCCAAACCGCCCTTGTGGTTGTTTTTTTCTGTGCCGATAGCTGCAAGCTCAGCAGCATTAAGATAGCCGCAGCTATTACTTTTGGTTTAATTTGCATGTTTATAAGTAAGATTTAGTGATTTGGTAATTTAGTGATTAGTGATTCGGTGGTTTAGAACATCATTAAGTTTGTACCAGGCTCTTCAGCAAGACGGGGGACTTGTTATTGCAATGCTTCTTTTAGGCATATAAATTTTGTGTTCAGCCCCAAACCTCTCCCAAAAAAGAGGCAATTGCAGGAAAGCAGATAAAGCGCACTGATTTTTGGGCGATAAAAGAAGCATTGGAAATAGATGATCAAAATTAAACTTGCGCTGATGCCTGGCCTATTGTTTTGCAAACTTGTCTTCCAGTAATTTCATAAAGTAACCGCCAACTACACTTCTGGCCTGAAAGCCAACCATTTTGCCAGTTGTGGTTTCGTGCCAATCACTTATCGGTACGCGTGAAGTAGTTTCTGTAGCATATTTATAAATCGGGTTCAACAGTGTGTTAAAATCATTTCTGTTATCAGTCAATCCTGCTGTCCACAAAACCCAGTCTGATTTGGTATAAGTTTTCCTGCTGTCTAAAGGCAGGCCGTATTCATTTTGCTTAGTCAGATAATACTTAACTTCCTTGTCATAAACCGATTTAGGGAAAAGGTTGAGGCCAAGCACTTTGTCCCAAACCATGTTATATTTTTCGCTCCAGGTGTCTTTGTTGTTAAAAGTCAGCGCATAATGATCGCCAGCATCGGCAAGTTGCATCCATTTGCCCACCATTTCCTTGGCACTGTTCCTGTATTTTTCGGCGGTTGCTTTATCACCCATTTGTTCGGCAAGCATGGCATAACAGCCAACCCCTACAATGGCTTTTACCGAAAGATTGGCATTGCGGGCCAAATGGCCGGCAAAATCATCGGTACACAATTGGTTTGCCGGGTCAAGTCCTTCTTTGTTCAAATAATTTGCCCAGGTAGTTAATGTTTTCCAGTGTTTTTTGGCAAAATTGGCGTTGCCTTCTGCTTTGGCTATTGCCCCAGCCAGGATCAGCATGTTGCCCGATTCTTCCACCGGCATACCCTCACCATAAGTTTGGCCGTTGGCCAATGGGTAAGTACCCAAATCATGTGCGGCAAAAGGGCTGGTGTTTTTTCCGCTTTCGCTGAAATAAAATATACCGTTCATCATGCCTTCCATTAAAGCAGGATTATAAACTAAATATAATGGCGCCGAAGGATAAGTTACATCTACCGTATTGATAAACCCGCCGCTAAAATTTTCCTTCGACAAAAACAGTATCTCGCCTTGCGGGCTTTTAACTAATTTATGTGCCGAAATACTTTGGCGATAACCCAAAATGCAAAGCTTGGCGTAGTTTTCACCACCTGCCGCAACGGCTGCTTTTTGCAAACTTTGGTTAAAGTCAGTACATCTTTTTAGGATTGAAGTGTAATCCCTTGCTGCTGCGCCCAGTTCGCTTTCAATGGTTTTTGAAGGGTCGAGCTTCCACCAGGCTTTTAAATTCTGTTGGAAATACTGTATGGCGTACACATCATCATAACCCAATAGGATAAATTGCTCTTTTGGTGTGCTGCTTACTTTTCCAAGCGGAATGATTGTATTCAAGACCAAATGCTTTCCGTCCTTTACATTTGCTGAAGTTGAGTTTTGCAAAAAGCTGTTCATGGCATCTGTAGAACTGCTGACATATTGATTGCTGCCATAACTTTGCGGCACACCTACATACATATAACCCCAATCAATCCGCACATCATCGCCTTTTTTCTGCAAGATAGGTTGTTCTACCGTTCCGGCCTTTAATATTGCTACGTTGTTTGACGTGTATTTTTGCGTGGTTACCGGTTGCATAGAAGTGTTTACCGCAATATCCGTAGAAGCGCCAAAGTAAATTTGTACGTTATGTGTTTTGCCGTCATTAGCTTTAACTTGATAAGAAATATAAGAAATCGGGCGCGAGAGCAAATTCAAATCGTCCAGCAACAAAGGCGAAGTAAACGTTAAGGCAAGGTCAACTTTTCCGCAGGTAAAATTATAAATTGTTTGCGTTGCATTCATATCTACATTGGTCTGGTCGGCCACTAAAATATTTGCTTTTTGTGCCGATACCGGTTCGGTAACTAAACCGGCATCCAAATGAGCGCCGCCTGCAGTATTTGTACAATGGATAGCCAGTACATTTTTACCGGCCTTTAAGTTTTTCCTGATGGCATCATCAATTTCAATAAATACAAACTTTTGTACCCAACCTGTTTTATTGTAAACCTTTTCGCCGTTCAGGTAAACTTCCACATTGTCATCGTGGCTTATTTTCAGGTATAGTTTTTTAAAGTCCGGTTGGTTTAACGTGAAAGTCCTTCTCACCCAAATATCTTTTGTTTTCCAGGGAGTTTTATCGGCATTGTTGTCGCCAAAAGGGGCAATACCGTTTTTCCAATCGGCATCGTTAAACTGAACATTTTCCCATCCGCTGGCAGGCTGGGTTTCTGTATATTTGGTTTGATAGTTTTCTTCATCTGATGTTGGGATCAATGTTTTATACGTTTTTTCCTCATTGCCCATAAAACGATAAGCTGTGCCGTCCACTTTAATCAAACCGGTTAAAGATTGGTCGGTGCCTGTCCAGTGCTTTGTTGGCGCATCGGTCAACTTGTCGGATGTAGACCAGATACTAAAATAAGTATCGTGGTTGATAAGCGGATAAGCCGGTGCCCGAAAACCTTGCGCGCTAACTGCAACGTATTGCATTCCGGCCAGAAGGAGAAAAAGTATTTTTTTCATTTTGATATTCTTATTTGAATTGTTAAAGTCAATTGTGCAATGCTTCTTTTACCCTATAAAAATTGGTGTTTGGATGCTGCTATTATTTATGAACCATTATCCAAAAACCAAGAACCATGGCACCAATTTTTATAGGGTAAAAGAAGTATGCCGGTTTAATTTCTAATTCTTTTTGTTTTCATATTTATTCGGTTACCGGGAATGCCGAAATCCTTAACCTTGCCCCGCCCATTGGTACCAAAGTAAGTTCTGATACCGGCTGATTGCTTTTTACCGGGCTTTGGGGCAATACTGCGCAAAGGCCGTATTGGTCTATTGTCCAGCCGGAGATCAATTTTCCTTTTACCTTCAATTCAATTGGCGCATTGTTATTGGTAAAAGGGTTATTGTCTTTTGGCCAGCTTCTGCGGATCACTTCAATCGAATTTTCAGGATGGGTTTTATCAATCAGCAAACCATAGTTCCACGCAGAATTGGGATGGATTTCGAAAGAAGGCCATTTTTGCGGGTCGGCGCCTGGCTGCCATTTTGAATCGCCGATGGCAGTTGCTTTACTGTCTTCGCGGGTGTAGTTCTCATCAATTTTTAAAGAATAAGTAAGCGGGCCGTAGTTAACGCTTACGCTGTTTTTGTTCTCGTTCCATTCCCGCACCTTTAATTGCATGGGGAGTTGTAAAGCAATTTTATCTCCGTTTTTCCAGTTCTTAACCAAACGGATATAATCGCCGCTGCTGGTATTTACCGCTACAGCTTGTCCGTTTACTTTTACCGAAGCATTTTTGCACCAGGCAGGAACGCGCAGGTAGATCGGAAAGTTGACGGTTTTTGCGGTATTAACGGTAAAGTTAACCTGGCTTTCAAAAGGATAATGCGTGGTTTCAACTAAACTTACGGGTGTGCCGTTGCCAACTTTGGCTTTTACTTCGCTTTCGCTGTATAATTGTGCGGCCAAGCCATCATCGGGCGTGGCCATCCAGGTATTTTCTGCAAAATAAACCCAGCCTGCCGCATGGTTATGTTGGCAGCAACGGCTGCTAAAAGGGTTCATCATTAAAAACGGCCCTTCGTTGGCGATGCCCGGATGATGGTTTTTACTGTCGCTTACCACCATGTTAGGAGCAGTAAGGTAGCGCAGGGATTTATAGTCGGGCATAAAAGCTGCCGAAAAAGTATTAAAAGCCACATCTTCGCAATTCTCTGCCCAAAAAGGGTCGCCAGTATCGCCCAGCAGCATTTCGTCAGAGGTCATTTGCTCTACCATGCCGCAGGTTTCAACAGCTTGCCGCGGGTCAACATAACCTTTACGTGCATTTTCATCACTTCCAAACATACCGCCCGGCACTTGCCCGT
Source organism: uncultured Sphingobacteriaceae bacterium (assembly GCA_964244955.1). GTDB lineage: Bacteria > Bacteroidota > Bacteroidia > Sphingobacteriales > Sphingobacteriaceae > Mucilaginibacter_A. The sequence goes on from CAXTKQ010000105.1 coordinate 12,724, forward strand.
ACATTGCGCGGATAAGTTTAAAATCATTGTAAGTAGCGTTTAGGTCTTTCTGGTCATGGCTTTGCAGATAAAACGTGGCCGGCTCTCTGAAACATTCCGCTATGTTCACATTATGCCAGTTGGGCAAGTTGTTGGCCTGGCGCCAGTCAGCCGTGTTTTTGTCTATTTTGTTAGCCAAATCGAGCAGCCATTTATCGCCGGTACGGTTGTACAACCAGTACACACTCAATAGATTGTCGCCGCCCCTGCTGTTTTCCCAGTAATCTTTTAAAAATTTATTATCCGGGACAGACAGTTCATACTTAAAATAACGTGTCATAAAAGGAAGCACGCGCGGATCTTTTGAATATTCGTAGTAAGATTGCAAACACCAAAGCATCGGCATATTGGTCCATAAATCGCGGTTGCCTTTTCTTTCTACGGCCGGGCCAAAATCCCCATTGTCGCGCTGGTTGTTTAATACGGCATCAATCCAAAATTTAGCTTCGCCGATCATCTTTTTATTGTTCAGCATATAGCCAATATTGGCATAGCCTTTTAACCAGTACGGCAGTTCTTCCCAGCCGTATTCGCCTTTGCCTTCTTTGTTCAGCCAGGCATTGTTTGTTTTTGAAAGCCAGATGCTGATCTCGCCCAAGTTACCTGTAAGCCCGTCGCGCTGAAGTTCCAAAGCTTTTTTTAGCCATCCGCCGGCATGTATGCTTCCTACAGGCAGTTTTGTAAAATGCTGCTTTTGCAGCGGCGCCCGGTTGTTTATATAAAAAGCATTGGATTGCTGGTTATCAACTTTTGATACCATTGTTGCCTTAACGGTAGTTTGTGCAGTTGCAGCAAATCCGCCCAAAGCCATTAGTGCAGCATTTAGAAATATTTGTTTTTGAATCCTAATAAACCTGGTTTTTGAAAGCATCATTTGATCAATCTATTTTATTTGCACCAATGCCGGGTTATACAACCTGACATTCGACTTTTGCAACAATTCTACCGGGATTTTAATAACCTTACGGTCATAAGTCATAAACCCGTTTACTTCGCCTTCTACATCCGTTGTTTGCGTATAAACCGCGGCCGATAAGCCCAGTTTTATCAATTCCTGCAACCTGTCGGTAAAGGTGTCGTATCTTTTAAAAAGGTCTTCCCCGTTTTTAAAATTCTGGTAGCCCCAGTTTTTATTAGCCTGCCAGGTATGGTTCTCAACCGGCCATCCTAATCCGCCAAACTCGCCTAAAACCACTGCTTCTGTTTTACCAAAAATTTCTGCGCGCGGCATGGCGGGATGCGGGTAATTATGCAGGTCAACAATATTCCCGGTTGCATAAAAGTTTCCGCCGCTGGCACTGTTCACCAATCGGGATGGGTCTTTTTTCATGGTCCACTCCGTAATTTCGGCCGTTTTAAATTGTCCCCAGGCTTCGTTAAAAGGTGTCCAAACAATGATGCAGGGATAATTATACAAGGCATTAATGATAGCATTCCATTCTTTGCGGTAGTATTTTTCAGATTCCGGGCTACGCTCCTTGTCGGTGGCACGGTCATAAACGCCCGGGCGGTTTTCCCAATGGTTGCCCAAATCACCGCTTGGCATATCCTGCCACAGCAGCATGCCCATTTTA
>CAXTKQ010000106.1:0-12962 GCA_964244955.1 uncultured Sphingobacteriaceae bacterium
CGGCCCGCCGATAAAAGCATATTTCAACATTTGCTGTACCGCTTCTTTCTCGTACATATTCCAAATCTGGTCAATGTTTTCAACAGGCGGTTGCAAAAGGCTTCGCTTTCCGGTAATTATCCCTAAAAAAGCTTGCTGTAGTGTAGTTGCCAGTTTTGCAGCTTCCTGGTTGGTGTCCGCAGCAACTACGTTGACACAAGCCATTACATATGGTTTTTTTAGATGGGCCGAAGGCTGGAAGTTTTTCCGGTAAAGATCAATTGCCGTTAAAAAATAAACGGGCGCAAAATGACTGGCAAAAGCGTAAGGCAAACCCAAAGCGGCGGCAACGCGCGCACTTTCGGTGCTCGAACCCAAAACCCATATCGGGATATCCAGGCCTTCGCCTGGAATTGCCCTTACTTTACCGTTGCTGTTTTCTGCGGAGAAAAAATTTTGCAGCTTTAAAATATCTTTAGGGAAGTTATGCTCGGCGTTAAAGTTTTCCCCGCGGATTTCCATTGCGGTTAGCTGGTCTGTTCCCGGTGCGCGGCCCAGGCCCAAATCAATTCTGCCGGGATACAAAGAAGCCAGCGTTCCGAATTGTTCTGCAACAATTAATGGTGCATGGTTTGGCAGCATTACACCGCCCGAACCAACACGGATAGCAGAAGTTCCGCCGGCGATGTAACCAATTAAAACCGAAGTTGCCGAACTGGCCACGCCAGCAATGTTATGGTGCTCGGCCAGCCAGTAGCGTTTGTAACCTAACTTTTCGGCATGTTTGGCCAACTCCAAACTACGTTGAAATGTGATTGCAGGCGTTGTGCCTTGCACCACAGTTGCCAAATCTAAAACCGAAAAAGAAATATCTGATAATTGCTTTGCAGCCATTTTTATTTTGCTTTGATAAAGTTTGAAAACAATTCAGGTTTGAAATAACCTTTTTTCTTTTAATCAAATTTAAAATTAAAAAAGGGCAGGAGCAGGGATGGGTTGGTTATTTGACTTGCAATCCACACAATTGTGCTTATTTGAAATTAGATGACAATTTTAAATTATACCGATGAGTAGATTTTTACAACCAATGATTTTTATGCGATAAAAGAAGCATTTGGAAATGAGTTTAAGCAAGTTATTATAAGAAAACATTTACTCGGCTTTCCATATATTCTTTTGCAATCAATTTAAACAAGGTTTGGTTTTCAGCACATTGGTCAAAACAATATTGGATATTTTCTTTGACCGTAATATCGTTCAAAGAGTTTGCAATGGATTTTAGCAGGTGGAAATAATGGCACTTTACCACTAAAATTTGTTGCAAGTGAAACACCAGCGCCAAGTCGTTGGATAGCTTGTGCTGGTTTTCGTCTTCATGGTAGTAATTAGCCAATTGGAAAATATCATTAGCAGTAGGGCTGCAATGTTTTATAGGTACTTCTTTTAACTGCAAAAAAATGGTTTCCACATGGCCGGCCTGTTCATAAACTTCTGATAAAAGCTCTTCGACCACATTTTGAAGGTCGCCATAATAAGTTTTTTCTGCCAAAATGGGCAAACTTTGGGTTAAGCTTTGTAAGATCGAATAAATTTGGTTGAGGTTAAACAAGAAAACCCTGTTGAGCGAATTTTCATTTAACTGCAGGTTTCCACATAAAAAAGGTTTTTCCATTATTTTAATTTTACCGATGCAAAAGCATCATTAATAAACACAAATCAATAGCTCGGCAAAACAATACTGATTAGGTTTATATATTAAGATATTATTGGCTTATTTAGGTTTATTAATAGCTAAAGTAGAATATTTTTTAATTATAAATATAATTTTATAAATAATATTAATTATAGCTGTAAAAACTATAAAGCTGCTTTTGAAAATTAATAGCAACGAGCTACAACACTTGGCAAGTTCAATTAAGCAATGCAACAAAAGCTAAACAATTAAGTTCACTAGTTTTCGCCGACGAGGTATTGGCGAGCTGAACCTGCGGATAATCCTAATTTTTACACGGTAAAAGAAGTATCCGGAAATAAGCTTAAACAACTTTTTTAACTGTTTTGCGGGACAGCAACACGTAAAAGCTGAACAATATTCCGGAGAGGAGAATACCGGTCAAAATCCCGATCGAGTATTTCAGCCGGTTTTTCTTTAAAGGAAGTTCCGGCTCGTCTACCACTTGTACTGTTGGCGTTTCCTGGGCCAGCATCGTTTTGCTCGATTCTAAATTTTTGACCGTTTCAGAAAAAATGGTGGACAAAACTATTTTATCGCGTTCGCGGATATCCACATTGGCATTGGCAGTGGTGTAAGCCGGGTTAAGGTCTAAAAGGCTTTGGTTGGCAGCCGATGCAGCATAAGTTTTATGGTTGAGGATTACACCAATACTGTCCGCACGGTGCTGCAAACGGTTTACATTGTTTCTCAGCCGTTTGGTTTTGGTGCTGATAAAAAAATCCGTGGACTGTTTAATCATTCTTGTACAAAAAAGCATCGCCAGTTTTTCATCGCGCATAGTGGAGTTCACTTCAAAAAAACCTAATTTTTTATCGGTTTTGGCGATACCAAATTCTCCGTTTAAAATCAGCGTAACCATTTCATGCAGCAAACTATCTTGCAAGCGGGTATTATGTTTGTCATCCGCAGGAAACCGAACAATTTTGCCATCGGGACTGTACTTCAACCATTTTTTATTCAACTTATAAACAGCGGCATAACGGTCGGCCAGGGTTTGCGTGCTGTCATAAGGCGTCAACAAAGTTTTTTTAATCAGCTTCTGGCTTTTGATCAGTTCCTGCACATTATCGCCGGCCAAAACGCCGCTTGCGCCGCCTAAACCGTCCAAATTAAAACCAAATTGTCCGGCCAAAGAAGCCAACCCGCCTGCGCCGCCTGCCGATTTTGAATCATCAACCACAAAAGTTAAGCGTGCGGTATAAGTTGGCGTCCAAAGCCAGGCCGTTAAAGCGCCAAGCACCGCGCCAATGGTTAAAACCAGTGCCAGTGTTTTTTTAAATTTCAGCACATATTTAACATCGTTGATACGGTCAACCAGCAGTTTATTGAAAGAAAATTCTGGTTCGTATGGGTAGGCCGGTTCCTGGTTCATGTTTATTTATGTAAAATGGCAAATAAACTGACTAAAGCAGTAAGCACCGGGGCAATAATTACAGCCAAATCGCCAAACCCAATTTTAAAGGCTTTCGGCGATTTCACGGGAACGATGATTTTACTTCCCGGTTTTACGCTTGGGTAATTGCGGAAGAATAAAAAATGCCTGACCGGGCGGTTCAGCCCATCCGGATATTTGATGTATGCTCCTTTTAGCCGTGCATTTTCGGTAAGGCCTGCTGCCGAATTGATGTAATATCTAAACCTGCGCCCACTATAACTAATGAATTGCGGGTTGTTTACCGCTCCTGAAACTTCTACATAAGAAATTACACGAGGCACAAAAATACTATCGCCGGGCAGCAAAACCATGTTTTTGTTGTTCTTGCGGTCGCCGTTTTTGGCAGCCAGTTCTAAGTTTACACGTACGCCGTTTCTGTAAACCTGCGTGTTTTCAACAGAACCATAAGGGGTTATGCCGCCAGCCCTTTTCAAAAAATCGGTTGCTGTTTCGTCCCTTTTTTGTACGGCGTAATCTCCCGGAAACAAAACTTCGCCCTTAACGCTTACATTGCCCAGCGAACGGTAATTGACCAAACGCGGAACGTTGATGTAATCCAGCGGCTGCAGTTCAATATCCTGACTACTGTTTTTATCGTCCATATTTACGATAAAAGTACTGACCAATTGGTTGGCCACACTGTCCGATTCATTCTTGATAATCCTCGAAATCTCCACATGATGATCGGCTGCTTCTTCATTAAAACCGCCAGCCATTGCAATCGCATCCGCTAATTTAATGCCTTTTCGAAAGGTTAAAATAGAAGGCCGCCGAACATAACCGTTCACCGTGATTTTTTGGTTGGATGTGAAAGCCGTACGGTCTTGAACGATGACAGAATCATCACGCAACAGCGGCACATCGTTTTTACCGCTGATGATTTCGGTTGGATTGAACGGCACCAAAGTTTTCTCCAGGTTCGGCAGCGTTCTTTTGATGTAGCCGCGTTCCATATAGGCTTCGGGTTTTAAACCTTGTGCTGTTTTTAGCAATTCGGCCAGGGTAAAACCGGCTGTCAATTCGTAAGTTCCGGGGCGATAAACGGCACCTTCCAAAGTAATGCGGTTGGTATAACGGTTTGTTATGGCACCAATCTGTACCAAGTCGCCGTTGTGCGGAATGTAGTTGGAAAAAAGATTGGCCGGCACATCTTTCACTTCTCGTTCCAAGGCATTGATCTGGTCTACCTTGGCAATACCTTTATAAGCAATATCGGTGTAACCACCGGCGTAACGGATCAAATCGTCCAGTTGTTCGGTTTCCTTCAGTTCATAAATTGCCGGCCTTTTCACCTCGCCGCTGATGCCAACACGCTTTCTGTAAACCGGGATCCGAATCACGTCCTGGTCTTCCAACCGAACGTTCCCATCCAGCAAGCCTTTCTGCAAAAAAGTATAAAAATCAACCGTTTTGTAAGGCCTGTTATTTCGGATCAGTTCGATATACCGCAACGAACCATTGGCGTTTGGCCCGCCCGAATTGTACAAAGCATTAAACAAGGTGGCCAAAGAAGAAAGCGTATAAGTGCCCGGCGTTTTTACTTCGCCAATTAAAGTGATTTTGATGCTGCGTGTATTGCCCAAATTTACCGTTAACTGGGTTTGCCCCGAACGTAAGGCCGGATAAACTTTCGTCATTTTGTTCCTGATCAAATTGGTGGCCTGCTCAATCGTAAAGCCGTTTACATAAACAATGCCGGCGTAAGGGATTTGCAGGTTTCCTTCGGGGCTGATCTTGCTGCGCACGCTGCTTTCATTCAAGCCGGTTACCAATACAATCACTTCATCGCCCGGGCCCAAAACATAACCTTTTGGCGTGGCCACGCTAAAGTTAGGTTCAAACTTGATGGTGGTTTGGTTAAAAAAATCTGTGCCATAAACAGTTAAAACCGGTGCGGCGGCAGTTTGTGGCAAAGGCTTTACCGGTTTTGGTACCGAAACGCTATCGTTGATGCTTCTGGAAAAATCTATGTTTTTTTTCTCTGCGGATGATGCTGTTCTTATCGGTGTTTTTTTGTTGAGCCCTAACAAAGTTACGCGGTTTTTCAATTCTTCCACTTCGGTTGCGGGCATGCCTCTTTGCGCCAACAGTTTGTATGCGTCCTGCTCAGAAATGCCCGAATCCTGCAATTTTTTCCAGGCTTGTGTTATTTGGTCGTCTGTCAACTGGCTTACTTTGATGGTTGAAGGGTCGTTCAGCGACATATTTTGGGCCGCAGCATGTTTTGCAAAAAAGATCAAACCGAAAAAAAACAAACAAAGCAGGTATTTAATGCGCATGTACAAATTGATGTTAAATTGAGCGGTGCAAATCTAAAATTTTAAATCGGTGAAAACCCATGGCAAAAAGCCGGAATTTGGCAGGAAAACGTTTTTTGCCGATGCTTCTTTTATGCCGGTAAAAACAGTATGAGGTGCTGTTTTTGATTGGGTTAATTCCTGGTTGCCGCTAATGCCTGATAAGCTTCCAAAGTTTGTTCTGCAGCCTTTTTCCAAGTATGCGAGGTTAATATTTTTTCTGCCAGATGTTCGGGAAAGGTTGCTGCACTTGCTCGTTCTACCGCTGCTTTAATGCTTTCCGGGTTTTCAGGTTCACAATAAAAGGCATCGTTGCCAAAGTATTCGCGCGTGTCCCCTTTTTCTGTAATAACCAAATTACAGCGCATAATCGCCGCTTCCAATGAACTTAGCCCGGTTGTTTCAAACCAACTGGCCAGCACGTGTACTTTGGCCAGTTGATAATATTTCACCAAATCTTCGTGCGGCACGCGGTTTAAAAAAGTTACGTTGGATGCCGCTGTTGCCTTGCACTCCTGGTAATAATCCAACTGGTTGGCCGAGGGTGCGCCAATAAGCACAAGCTTGTATTTGGTGTTGTTTAAAGCCTTGATCAAATTAAGCTGGTTCTTTCGGTTTTCGATACGGCCGACACAAATAACCAGGTTTTCATCTTTAGGAATCGCAGAATTGTAAGGGAATTTCTCCGGGTTAATGCCATTGGTAACTACCATAGATTTAACCTTGCCGGTATATGCTTCTTTTAGCCGGTCTAATTCTGAATAGGAATTCGGAAGGATAAAGCCTGCCGTTTCCAGTACTTCGATAACAGTTTTGCGCTGGCCGGTCAGCAAATATTTTACGCTTGGAAAATGATCTTTTCCTACCAGCCAGCGGGCAATGGTTTTAAAATATTCCATCCTGTCTGTTTGCAAGCGGGAAAAAATAACGCCAACGCCTTTTTTGTTGTACTTATAATAATCGCCGTAAGTGCAATAAATGGTTGATACTACAAACGGTATTTTGGCCCTTTTACTATGGTAAACCATATCTGCAGGGCGCGGGATGCCAAAAAAATGAAGCAGGTCGTACTTTTCATAAGGTATCGCATCTACCGACCGCAGTATATCAACTTCAACACCCAAATCAATCAACCTTCGTGCGGTTTGTTCTATTTGTACGGTATCGCCCCCGGCTATTTTATATAAGTTTAGTCTCGTAATAAATGCTACCTTCATTTTTGTCTGTTAACACACTTCTTAAAGTTAGAAGAAGAAATAGGCCAAAGTTAAATATTTATTCAAGGATGTTCTTTTTTTCAATGGGTTTCTTTTTACCGGAGAAAGCATCGGCATAAATTTTTTAGGTTGGATTAAACTAAACAAAAGCCAAAGCTGCCCGTATAAATTAGGTTGATCTATTAATTAATTTGTTGCAGTAAGTGTAACCAATGCTTCTTTTACACGTAAAAAATTGGTGAGTGCTTTTTTTATCTGAACAAAGAACAAAAAAATGAGGGTAAAAGAAGCATGCAAAGTTTTTCGGGCAACCTTATTTGGAAGGTTTTGGAACAATTTCAAATCTTAAAATTAACTGTCTTTGAAAAAAATGTTCTGGTTTGAGGCAAAAAAAGTTACTTTTGGAGCTAAGGTGTAACGGGTAATGATAAGTCCTGCTGCTGTTCATTAACATCTAAATATTTAGCCACGATAGCTAAAACGACCATATGAAGAAGAAAATTTACATTGCGGGTGCGGGTGGGATGCTGGGTGAGGCTTTTTACCGCATTTTTAAAAACGAATACCAAATTAAATGTACGGACAAGGATGTAAATGAAAAATGGCTCAGCTTTTTAGACTTCCGCAATTTTGGCTTATACAAACAAGACGTAGAAGAATTTAAGCCGGATTACCTGTTTCACTTGGGCGCTTATACCGATCTGGAATTTTGCGAACTTAATTTAGAAGACACTTACCTCACCAACACCACTTCTGTAGAAAACGCGGTCATGATTGCCAACCAGTTAAACATTCCGTTGCTGTACATCAGCACCGCCGGGATTTTTGACGGCAAAAAAGATTTTTACGATGATTGGGACGAACCAAACCCGCTTGGCCATTATGCCCGTTCCAAGTATATGGGCGAGCGTTACGTTCGGGAAAATGCAAAACGTTACATCATTTGCCGCGCTGGCTGGATGATGGGCGGCGGGCCGGACAAAGACAAAAAATTCATCAATAAACTCATCAAACAACTGGCAAGCGGGAAACGCGACCTGCACATTGTAAACGATAAAGACGGCACGCCAACTTTTACGGTAGATTTTGCCAAAAACGTGAAGTTGCTGATCGAAAAAGAATACTGGGGACTGTACAACTTAGTTTGCAACGGCGAAACCAGCCGCATCGAAGTGGCGCAGGAACTGGTAAAAATTTTAGGTTTGGAACACGATGTTACTTTCCACGAAGTAAATTCCAGCTATTTTAAAGATACTTATTTTGCACCGCGGCCAACTTCGGAACGCCTGATTAACCGCAAGCTCGAACTGCGCAACATGAACATTATGCGCGATTGGAAAGTAGCTTTAAAAGAATATATTGACGATTATTATACCAGCTACCTGGACGGAAAAATCACGGCCATAAAAGAACTAAGTACTACCTTATAAACCTACTTTTCCGATGCGTATCGCAGCTTTTGGTTTCCGGTCAATCCCGCCTGCAACCGGTGCGGCTGGGGCCGATAAATTTGCCATAGAATTATTTCCGAGACTGGTAAAACGCGGGCACAGCGTAATTGGCTACAACAGGCGTTATCCCAACGTTTTTGTTGATGTAAAAGAATATAAAGGCGTTAAAATCAAAACCATCAAAACAACCAGTAAAAAAGGTTTTGATACGCTTTGGCACTCTTTCCGTTGCACGTTTGATATTATTTTTCATAACACGGCCGATATTGTCCATATCCAAAACGGAGGCAACAGCATTTGGGCCTTGCCGCTGCGTTTGTTTGGCAAAAAAGTTTTCATCAGCCAGGATGGCGTGGATTGGAAGCGCGACAAATGGCCTTGGTACGGTAAGTTGTACCTGCGTTTTTCGGCTTTTGTAACGGCGCATTTGCCTAATGAAGTTATTTTTGATAACGTCATCGCCAAAAAACTTTTTGAAGATAAATTCAAAAAACAGTTCAAATTCATCCCTTTTGGCAGCGAAGTTGAAATGGCAGCAGGACAAAATAATGTCCTCTCAAAAAACAACCTGCAAAAAGGGGAATATTATTTGTTTATCGGCCGGTTTATCCCTGATAAAGGCCTGCATTATTTAATCCCGGCCTTTATCAATGCCAACACCAGCAAGAAATTGGTTTTGATTGGTGGTTCGCCAAACCCTTCGCCCTATGAACAAAAATTGCAGGATTTGGCCAACAACCAGGTTTTGTTTCCGGGCTATATTTATGGCGATGAAGTAAACGCGCTGATCAAAAATGCCTATTGTTACATCCAGCCTTCGGATGTGGAAGGGCTTTCGCCGATCGTTTTAACCGTGATGGGCTTGAATGTTCCGCTAATTGTAAGCGATATTGAAGAAAACGAATACGCAGTTTTAGATACGGCACGCAAGTTTAAAAAAGGGAACATTGCTTCGCTGGCCGAACAGATCAATTACAGCGAAACGCATTATCCCGAAATGCTGGCCTTGGCCGAAAAAGCACAGCACCGCGCGTTAAGTGTTTTTAACTGGGAAACAGTTGCCGATGAGCATGTGGAAGTATTTGCAAACAGTTGATATCAACTTGTTTTGCCAACCAGTGTTTAGGCTCGTTTGAATTTCTTTCAGTGTTGTTTTGGCTAAAGCCAATCTTAAACTTACACATCCCACGGCCTAAAGACCGTGGCAATTGAACCTCGTTTTACAGATTTTTTTACACCTGCTGATAACAATCCCTACAACATCATGCTTTATTCATTGCCACGGCCTTTAGGCCGTGGATAAAGGGAAACAAGAATTGGCTTTAGTCAAAACTACAGGCCGCCAATTTTAATGGCATAAAAGAAGCATCAACTTATTTTGTTGGTTACTGTTTAAATCATTGCTGAAATTCCTCCGGCCTCAACAACCATTTTTATTACGGATTGGCTATTGCAGTATTTTGCAAAACCGCTTCATCGTCCTTCTTTTTACGGAACCGATAAAAAAAAGCAATCACAAACCTGGTGCCTATAAAATGGTTGATAAAAATTTTTTGGGATTTTAAGGATATGGGCGTATAAGTCAGGTTTTTCCGCATTTTAAAAAATTCGTAAAAGCCGATGATGTTGTACCAGGTTTCTTTCAGTTCTCCTTTTTTAAACGTTTTCAAATTGTTAATCAGCACCCGGATTAAATATTTCCATCTTGATTTAGGAAAGTGTTTGTAGATAATGCCCAATTCGTGCTTAGTGCACAAAACCCTGAGCCGTTTGGTGCTTCTGTGCACGGCACTTGTCCGGTGGTCCACTTTGCATTTTGCAAAATATTCTACCCGGTAACCGGCATCAATAGAGCGTATGCCCAAGTCCCATTCGTTGGCATATAAAAAAATCCAATCGGCATAACCGCCAATTTTATCATAAACAGATTTTCTGAAAATAGCGCCGCAACCAATAAAACCAACAATGTCCTGCCCGTCTTTCCAACGCCAACCTTCGCTGGTATAAGGCCCGGTCGTAACATTTAAAGCTAAAATACCGATGTCGGGCTTTTTATCCAGGTGGTTGATGGCATCGTCCAAACCTGATACCACATGGCTGTCATCATCAATAATGATAAAATATTCTCCCTGTGCTTTTGCAAAACCCAGGTTCCAGGCAGGCGCGCCGGTGTTTACTTTGTTTTCGATCAACACCACATCCGGGTGGTTTGCTTTAACCGCCCCTGCGCTCCCATCCGAGGATGCATTGTCCACAATCACAATTTCGTAGTCCCAAATACTGTTTTCAATCAGGTATTTTGTTTTTTCGATGGTAAGCAGAAGTTCCTCTCTCCTGTTGTAATTGACAAGTACGAAAGAAGCTTTCATTTTGCTGTAAACATTTTTTTAATCGGTTTATGTATTTTGGTTGATGTATGAAAGTTAATTGTTGGGCGATAGCTTTTAGCTTGGAAAATAACTGATGGACAGTTCTAATAAATAAATTTTATAAACACGGTATCCTAAATTTGGTTTTGATTTTTTGCGAAGGGCAAACTTGTGTTTAAATGCAAAATTTCCTGGCCAACAAATTCAGGGTTTATTGATGCTTCTTTTACCAACAAAAAATTGGTGTTTGTGCTTTTTATAAAAACCGCGAAAAGCAAAAATAGCCGGACAATTTTTAACCGGTAAAAGAAGCATTATTAAAAATAAAACAAGTGTTGATAGCCATACGCCGCCCATAACTTCAACTTTAATTAATAATAAAAACAGGCATAAAATATTGTTTTTCAGGAAAAATTAAACATACTCAGCTTATGTTCGTTTGCATTAACGCAATCATAAAATTATTATGGCCGAAGATAGTACCGTACGGAAATGATGCACGAATCCGATAAACATTGGGAGATCAAGCCGGAATCGTCATTGCTGGATGTAAAAATCAAAGAAACTTTAGAGTACCGCGATTTGCTTTGGCTGCTTGTCCGCCGCGATTTTATTTCGTTTTACAAGCAAACGGTATTGGGCCCTATTTGGTTTTTTATCCAGCCGATATTTACCGTCGTGATGTATTCCCTGATATTTGGTGGCGTGGCCGGTATTTCAACTGACAATTTGCCAAAGCCACTGTTTTACCTGGCTGGCATCATCACCTGGAATTATTTCTCGGATTGCTTGATCAAAACCTCTACCGTTTTTCGCGACAATGCCATCATTTTCGGAAAAGTTTATTTCCCGCGTTTAATCATGCCGGTCAGTATTATCTTTTCCAACCTCATCCGGTTTGGCGTGCAGTTGCTTTTGTTTTTGCTGATGATGCTGTACTATCATTTGCAAGGCGCACAATTTCACCTTACTGTTTTTATCCTGCTTTTTCCGTTGCTGCTGCTTTTAATGGCCAGTTTGGGTTTGGGTTTAGGCATGATTGTATCCGCATTGACCACTAAATACCGAGACCTGGCTTTTATCGTTAGCTTTGGCGTGCCGCTGCTGATGTACAGTACCACCGTGGTTTACCCGTTGTCGGTTGCGCCGAAGCAATTTTTAGGGTTGATAAAATATAACCCCATGACGCCCATTATCGAAACCTTTCGGCTGGGTTTTTTAGGAACAGGCAGTTTTAGCTGGAGCTTGTTGGTTTATTCGGCCACGGTTACTTTTTTAATATTGCTTGGCGGGATTATTATCTTTAATAAAGTTCAAAAAAGTTTTGTAGACACCGTTTGACAAATATAAAATTACCAGGATTTTAGATGAGCGATATTGCAATAAAAGCAGAAAATGTTTCTAAACTGTACCAGTTGGGCGAATTTACAACCGGTTCTTTAAACAAGGATTTTGAAAGATGGTGGGCTAAAATACGCGGAAAAGAAGACCCGTTTTTAATGGTAGGCGAAGTGAACGACCGTACCAGCAAAGCAAAAGGCAACTTGGTTTGGAGTTTAAAGGATATTGATTTCGAAATTAAAAAAGGGGAAGCGGTCGGCATTATCGGCCGTAACGGCGCCGGAAAAAGTACCTTACTTAAAATCCTGACCAAAGTAACCTCGCCAACTACCGGAAAAATTATTGGCGAAGGCCGGATTGCCAGCCTGCTGGAAGTTGGCACAGGCTTTCACCCCGAACTTACCGGAAGGGAAAATATATTTTTAAACGGTGCTATTTTAGGCATGAAAAAGTGGGAAATCCTAAAACGGTTTGATGATATTGTTGAGTTTTCCGGAGTGGAAAGATATATTGATACGCCTGTAAAACGCTATTCAAGCGGTATGTATGTGCGTTTGGCTTTTGCAGTTGCCGCCCATTTAGAGTCGGAAATTTTAATTGTAGATGAAGTTTTGGCCGTTGGCGATGCCGAGTTTCAAAAAAAATGTATCGGCAAAATGAACGATGTAAGCAAAGGCCAGGGCCGTACGGTTTTGTTTGTCAGCCATCACATGGCCGCGATAAGTGCGCTTTGTACAACGGGTTTGTATCTGAAAAACGGGCGGTTAGTGGATTTCGGAAACATGAACAACCTGATAAACACCTATTTTAACGAAGGAAAGCTAAAGCCAAAAAGTACCGTTTGGACAGGCAACGATGGTGATGACAACATCAAATTGTATAATTGCAGCATCTTTCCGGCCAACCCGGAAAATGGCTTCTCCACCACAACCGATTTGATGATTGAAATGGAAGGCGAGGTGCTTAAACCACTATTGGGTTTGATCATGGGCTTCACCTTATGGTCAGAACATGATTATGAATTGGCCTACGTACTTTACGATGATGCCGAAGGCTCTGTAAAAACAGTTGGCCCGCAGTACTTTAAAAAGGTTTTTAAAATTCCGGCCAATACACTTGCAGCCGGCAAATACCGGAT
>CAXTKQ010000106.1:12972-13938 GCA_964244955.1 uncultured Sphingobacteriaceae bacterium
AACTGCGATATCTTTTTCACACTGGTCAACAAAGATGGTTTGGGCAGGAAATTTCCGGCAGAAGGGCGCGGCAGGACAAGCATGTTCCGGCCAAACTGGACGGTAAAAAGCTGATCTTTTTAGCCAGCCTTTTATCCAAAACACACTAATTTTTATGGGGTAAAAGAAGCATCCGTAATAATCAGAATAAAACCAGTTTTGTTAAATTCCTGGTGTGATAAAACCAATACGGCAAATTGATGTTTTAAAACCAAATTGCATTTCAAACCGTTTTTGCCAAAACTTGCGTTCCGCTTTTTTACAAAAGAGTTTTAAACTATAACAAAAGGCATTTCTACAAAAACTTTTTCATGGCCTCCATACATTTGATAAAACGGTTTTTGGTTGAATTGAAAATGAACATGGTTTGCGCAAAAATAAAAACAGCCCAATAATATGCGTGCCTCATTTGTAATTGTTAATTATAACCGGAAAGAGGAACTGTTTAAAACCATATCCAAAACAAAAGAACTGATCAACGGCAATCCGGATTACGAGATCGTAATTGTTGACAATGCTTCGGTTGATGGCAGTGCAGATGCGGTTGAAGCGGCATTTGCGGATGTAACGGTTATCCGCAAAGCACAAAACATGGGCGCACCAGCCTGGAACGAAGGTTTTGAGCGGGCCAAAGGCGAGTACATGATTATCATTGATGACGACAGCCATGTAGAATCGGGTTTGGAAGATGCCTTGGATTACTTAGACCGAAACCAACAAGTAGGTGTGCTGGCGCTAAATGTTGTTTCCGGCCCTTACACCAGCGAGGATTGGGAATGGCAGGACGGCCAGGATTTGGTGGGCTTTATTGGCTGCGGTGCCATTTTGAGAAAAGAAACTTACCAAAAAATAGGCGGTTATGCCGATTGGATTTTTTTATATGTAAACGAATGGGACTTAGGTTTGCGGGCCATAGAAGCCGGGTAT
>CAXTKQ010000107.1:0-7047 GCA_964244955.1 uncultured Sphingobacteriaceae bacterium
GCAATGGGCATTGTTAAACCAGCCCTTGCACGTACTTGGTTGATATAGATAGATGCATTGTCAAAATCACCTAACTCTGCAGATGCTTCGGCTGCATTTAGTAAAACTTCCGCATAACGGTAACGGATGAAGTTGACATCACTGCCACGCCCTCTTCGGCCTGAGCCGGTTGCCGGGTCTAAGTATTTACGGATATAAAAACCGGTTTGGGTTCTAAGCGGTTCGCCGGTTGGTGTCGGCCCGTCTTTTCCAACCACTTGTACCTGTGCCGATCCGCCAGGCAAAGTAGCCAAATGCGTTGCATCATCACTGCTGATAATGGTTCCGTTAGGCAATAAATAACCGCCCCAAATATCAATAAATGCGGTTTTCCAGAAAAAGTGGGGCAGCATTACCGTGCCTGCCAGCCTTGCATCCCTGCCTGCAAACGGGCCTTGCTGATCGGTATAATAAATGGGGTTGCCGGAGGCATCTGTTGTTGGTATCGGGGCAAAGGTATTATCCAGTTTTTCAAAAGACTCTACGAGGTTTAAGGAAGGGTCTAAACGGCCGGCATCGGTAGCTTCATCTGATACAGAATAAGGCTGATCGTTGGTAGTGAAAGCATGCGTTTTACCTGCCAATGCTTTAAAGTCCTCAACAAATATAGATTCATGGTTTACAGAACTTTTATCTAAAAAGACCGCTGCAAAATTGTCGGAAAGATTAGGAAGCACTTGGTACAGGCTATAACTTCCGACAGTACCGTTAATAATTGCTTTGGCTGCAGTTAAAGCCTTGGTATAATAACCGGCGGCCATACTTGCAGGGATACCTACTTCGCCGCCCGGGAGTGAAACTTGCGGGGTTGTAGCCCCATACTTGGCAATTGAGCCTGCATATAATGCTGCCCTTGCTTCCATGGCCAGGGCTGCTGCCTGTGATGCCCTCGACTTGTCCACCAGATCAGCAGGCAAAGAGCCTTTTATGGCTTCGGCCTCACTGATCACAAAATCATAAACATCCGATTCTTTTGCCCTCGGCGTCAACAAATTACTTACAGAACCGCTGTTATCATAAGTTAATGATTTGGTGATGAGCGGGACACCGCCCATTCTTTTAACCAGTTCAAAATAATAATTGGCCCGTAAAAAACGCCCTTCTGCTAAAAACCGGCTTTTATCAGCAGCCAACAACTTGGTAGAAGCCGTTACGTTGTCAATAAAAAGGTTCAGATCGCGTATATATCCGTAATCCCAGATTGACCATGAGCTGTAATCCCAGCTACGGTTTTGAACAATATTATAAGCGCCATTATCAGAAGGGAATGATTCTCCGAAATCTGTAAAAGTTGACCATCCATTATCCAAGCTTGAAAAATCAACCTGCCTGTTGTAAAGGTCTCCTATAACGGATAATACCAATGCCGGATCTGAAAATGCTACATCTGTGGTTACGACCGATTTTGGCGGTACATTTAAAAAATCACTGTCCTTGGTGCATGATTCCGCGCTTAAAAGCACCGAAACCATGGCTATTGCTAATATCTTTTTCATTAAATATTCGAATAAAATTTTAGTTAAAAGGTTAAGTTAACACCAAAGTTAAAAACCCTGTTTTGTGGCGTTTGTAACCCGTTATTGTCGCTGACCTCCGGATCAATACCGTAATGGCGCAAATTGTCTATGGAAAACAAGTTATATACGTTGCCATAGAACCTGGCCCTTTTTATTTTAACCTTACCTAATAATGCCGTAGGCAGAGAGTAGCCCAGTTCAATTGTTCTTGCCCTGATGTATTTAACATTATGCACCCAAAATGAGGAGTTAGAACTGTAATCGTAATGATTCATACCTACGTTGTTCCTGTTTACCGGGTATTTACCCGGAATCCAGGTGCTGTTTAAATTATAAGGGTCGCTTAAATGCCAACTGTCCTGAAAAATAGTGTTTAAGTTTCCATTATTCTGGAAAGCCCATCTTTGTTCATAGTTTTGTTCCCATGAATAGCCGGAACCGCCGGAAAAATCAGCATGAAAATCAAAGCCTTTATAAGCAGCGCCAAAGGTAAGCCCAAAGTTAAGGTTTGGCTGGGCATTTGTGCCATAACCAATAGGGCGCTGGTCGTTCCCGTCAATTTTTCCGTCACCGTTCTGGTCCTTATAAATCAAATCACCCGGTAAAACTGTACTGTTGCCTTTACCATCCTCATTTACTTTATAACCATTAATCTGGTCTTGTGAAGTAAACTGGCCGATAACCTGGTAACCCCAGTTAATATTGGCCAAACGGTTTACTGCTGAGTTGCGGTATTGGTCTAAAGAGTTGCCGAAAGGTGCTGTTATACTAATATCGGTATAATGACGGCTGTAAGAGAAGTTACCGCCTACGTTATAAGTTAATGCACCAACTTTGTTGTTGTAAGCTAATGAAATTTCCCCTCCCCTTTGCGAATCACTGTTTTCATTGATGCCAGGCAGGCTGTATCCAGCTTCCTGTGGCAACACCACACTAAAGTTTGTTCCAACCAATCCGGTACGCGACCGGTTAAAATAATCAATGGTACCATTTAAATGGCTGCCAAACAAACTGAAGTCAGCACCCACATCCAGTATTTTATTTCTTAACCAGCTAACTGTACTAATTGGGACACCTTTATTTAGGGAAGTAGAGACCGCGTTGCCACCTAAGATAGCAATATTGCCTGCTGCACCCGCATTATAATTGTAGCCGGGCAGATAAGCATAAGTAGCAACAATTGGATTTATATTTCCATAAATGTCCCTGGAACCATTAGGGTCCCTGTCATCCCCTAACACACCATACGATCCTCTGAATTTTAAGTCGGTAAGAATCCCTTTATCCCCCAACAAGTTTTTCATAAAACCTTCCTGTGTAATCCTCCATCCAATAGATACACCCGGAAAGTAACCTACGCGGTGAGCCGGATCAAACAGGTAAGATGCATCCCTTCTGCCTGATGCCTCTAAATAATATTTGTTATCGTAATTGTAGTTTAAACGCGCTACATAACCAATACGCGCTTCAGAATCATCACTGTCCTGGTATTGATCCACAGTTGGCAGATAAATCAGGGGCAAATTGTTGGATATTGGGCTTGCATGCAGCCAGTTCCTTATATGCTCCAGGTGGATACGCTCTGCAACAAAGGTTCCACCAACCGTACTTTTACCAAAAGAATTATTGTAATTTACCTGAAATTGGGTAGTGGTATTTAGTTCTTTACGTTGTTCACGATCTCTCCATGGATTGGTAACAGAGTGTGTAATATCATAATTTTTTGTGCTTTGGTTGTAGGTATAAGCATTATAAGTGTACTCTTGGTTATTCTCCAACTCATCAGCTATATAATAAGAGTAATTATACCTGGCCACCAGGCCTTTTATCCCCGGAATTTCGTATTCAGCACCAAAGTTTGCCTGCAATACCCGCCAGTCTTGGTGGTAAATACCCGCTAACGTTTTATTTAGAAAAGCATAATTTGCTTCAGTATGCGGGCCATTGTCCCTTAAATAAGCCGGGTTGTCATTGGCATAAGGCCGGTCTAAAGGGGTGTTTTCCAAAATACCCAACCTGGCTAAAAAATAATCATCACCTCCGGGCACACCAGGGTTTTCATGGGTTTCCACACGTCCGTTAACGTTCATGTTAACGGTTAATCCTGAGGCTACTTTAGCCCGAACATTGGATTGGATGTTGGTACGGCGGTAATCGTACTCTTCACCTGCTTCATCGTTTTGATATAAAGTAGTCCCTGCCACATAATAATTAACCTTATCGGTCCCTCCTGTAATATCACCGTGGAATGAATTTAACGGGGCACCTTTATTGGCCAAAACAAAAGGTTTCCAGTTAAAACTTTGGTAACCAACTTGTGTGCCTTGTTTGTACTTTTCTAATTCTGCGGGCGTAATTGCTGTACTTCCGTTGGTAACCACCTGCGCTGCTGCCAAGGCGCTCATGTAATCATAAGAGTTGGTAAGCACATTGGGGAAGCGGTCCCAGTATTGAAAGCCCAAATAAGAGTCCACATTGATCCTGTTTTCGCCAGAGCCTCTTTTTGTAGTTACCACCACCACACCGTTTCCTGCACGTACCCCATAAATAGCTGCCGATGCATCCTTTAATACCGTAATGCTTTCCACATCGTTTGGCGAAATATTGTTAAACTGGCCTTCGTCCTGCTGTATCCCGTCAATAACGTATAAAGGCGTGCCATAATTACGGATCTGGATGCTGGCGGCTGCGCCCGGACGACCTTCTGCCTGCCGAAAGGTTACGCCTGGCAACTTGCCCGCCAAACCTGTACTCACGGTAGAACCACCATGCACACGGTCAATATCTTTACTGGTTACGCTGGAAATGGAACCGGTAATTGATTCCCTTTTTTGGGTGCCGTAACCGGTAACAACCACTTCCTGCAAAGTTGAATTGGTAGGCTCTAACCTTACATTGATCGTGCTTTTGCCGTTTACAGAAACCTCCCGCCCGCTAAAGCCCAGGTAACTGAACGCCAATACACTGTTGGCATCTGTTACCGTAATTTTAAACCTGCCTTCCACATCGGTTGAAGTTCCGGTAGTGGTGTTTTTAACTTTAACACCTACACCCACTAAGGGCTGGCCTTTGTCGTCTGTTACCGTTCCGCTTACGTTAAGCCTCGTTTGGGCAAAGGACGAAGCAGAAACAAGCAGGAAGACTACCATGGAAACAAAAGCCAATGCTTCTTTTAGCACCCTTTTTAAAGGATGTTTGTGTTCCCATTTCAAGTGGGCTGCGCCCTCTTGTTCAAGAAGTAAAACTTTTTTCATAAATGTTTAATAATTGGTTAAATTCGGATTTAAAAATGTTAGGTTAACACTTTTAAAATCATGGTGTAAAGAAAAAGGGTTTTGAGGCTGTTGATTATCCAAATCCTATCAATTATTAGTTAAAACGTATCATTTTTTTTACAAACAACATTAACTGTGAGATATATTTGAAGGAAAATTATTTAAGGTTTTTACCTGTTACGCAATCGTTCCCTAAACATCAGAGAGAACCGGGGAAGGGCTTTCAACACTGATTTTTATGCGATAAAAGAAGCATCGTACGTAAATGCCAAAACATTAAAAAAACTATACTTGAAACTTAGCCTGCACATTCTTTTCCTGCTCTTTCCGTTCGGTTTTTGCTTGGCCCAGCCTTACTATTTTAAGCATTATCAGGTAGAAAACGGCCTTTCCAACAATACAGTTTACTGCTGTTTGCAAGATAAACAGGGCTTTTTATGGTTCGGGACCAAAGACGGCCTAAACCGTTTTGACGGATACACCTTTAAAACATTCCGGCATAATATCAACGATAAAAAAAGCATCGGCAATAATTTTATCCACACACTTTATACAGACGACAAAGGCACTTTGTGGGTAGGCACCGACGCAGGTGTTTATCAATACCATGCCCAAAACGAAAGCTTCAATTATATCAAAACCCCCACTAATGCGGCCATCCGGTGCATTATTAAATGTAATAACGACAATTACTGGTTTATTGCGGGCAATACTTTATTTATCTACAACGATAAAACCGGAAAGCTGACCAATATGCAGCCTTTTCAACATTTTGATGCCACCAGCATTACCCTGGATGTCAATAAAACAATTTGGGTTTCATCCGCAGCAGGCACGATTGAAAAGTTTGACCCTGCAAACAACTCTTTTAAAAGTTACAGTGTGTTTGATCACTCTAAACGGGTCTCCTCCAATTTCATCGAAAAAATTGAATGGGTTGGCAACAACACTATTTTTGTTGGCACATCCAGTCAGGGTTTTAAGGTTTTTGATTGCGGCACAAGCACTTACAAAGATGTGTTGACTTATAACCAGAATAAAACAGAAATCTACGTAAGGGATTTTTTGAAATATGCCGATAAGGAATATTGGATTGCAACAGAATCGGGCGTGTTTATCTACAACACTCAAAAAGGCACTTTTACAAATCTAAAAAAGCAATACAACGACCCTTATTCCATTTCAGACAATGCCGTGTACTCCTTGTACCATGATTTGGAAGGCGGGGTTTGGGCAGGGACTTATTTTGGCGGCGTCAATTATTACCCCAAACAGTATGCTACTTTCAACAAATTTTATCCGGGGATTGACAGAAACTCTTTAAAAGGGAATGTGGTTCGCGAAATCTGTAAAGACCAATACGGCAATTTTTGGATCGGTACGGAAGACAATGGCCTCAACAAGCTTAGCAGCGATAAACATACTTGGGCGCACTATAATCCGGGCGGTAAAAACAGTATTGCCAATACCAACATTCACGGTTTACTGGCCGATGGCCGGAACCTTTTTGTAGGGACATTTGACCGCGGACTGGATATTCTAGATATACCAACCGGTAAGGTTGTCCGCCATTTTTTGGCAGGCCCAAAGCTTAATGATTTGAAAAGCAGTTTTGTGGTTTGTTTTTGCAAAACCAGTACAGGCGAAATCCTCGTAGGCACCACCTACGGCCTTTACCGTTACAATACGGCAAGCCATGATTTTACCCTGATTAAAAATGTGCCTCCCCATGATTTTGTTTATTCCATAATCGAAGACCACAACGGCACCATTTGGGTGGGCACAATGCGGGACGGCATTTACTACTTCAACCCAAAAACGAACCTGGGCGGCAAGCTCAACTATAAATACCCGGTAAAAGAAGCATTAAACAGCAGTACAGTGAACGGCATTTTTGAAGACAGCCAACATCAAATTTGGTTTGCTACCGAAGGCTTGGGTGTTTGGCGCTACAACCCTGCCAAAAACCAATACAAAGTTTATGATGTAAGTAATGGTATGCCCAGCAACTACGTTTTCCGGATGCAGGAAGATGCGGGCAAAAACTTGTGGATAAGCACCAGCCGTGGCTTGGTTAGCCTTAGCCTGGCCAATCAAAACTTAAAAGTTTATACCAAAGCCAACGGCTTGCTAAGCGACCAGTTTAACTACAACTCTTCTTTTAAGGATGCAGACGGCACCTTGTATTTTGGCTGCGTAAAAGGGATGGTAAGTTT
>CAXTKQ010000107.1:7057-13785 GCA_964244955.1 uncultured Sphingobacteriaceae bacterium
GACCAGTCTTCCTTTAGTATTGATTTTGCCGCGTTGAGCTACCCCTCGCCGGAAATGACGCAGTACAAATACAAAATGCAGGGCCTGGACAACCGTTGGAACTACCTCAAAACAAACAGAAAGGTTTATTTTACCCAGCTTTTGCCCGGGCATTACACCTTTATCGTCAATACGGCCAACAGCAACGGCAAATGGAACGACCAGGATGCCCGGCTTGAAATCATCATTGCCCCGCCAATTTGGGCAAGCACTTTTGCCTATATCGTTTATACCAGTTTAGCACTGTTTTTGGTTTATTACCTCTTTAGAAATTACCATATCAAAACCAAAAACAAAAACAAAAGGCTGATTGAGCTATTGGAGAACGATAAAGAAAAGCAGATTTACCATGCCAAAATTGAGTTTTTTACCCATGTGGCCCACGAAATCCGAACGCCTTTGACCCTGATTAAAGGGCCGATGGAAAAAGTGATCCGAAGGTCGGCGCACGTTCCTGATATTCAAAACAACCTGAAGATTATGGAGAAAAATACCGACCGTTTGCTCGACCTCACCAACCAGTTGCTTGATTTCAGGAAAACCGAGGCCAATAGTTTTAGCCTCAACTTTGTTAAAGCCAACATCACCGAACTGATGGAAGATATTTTTAGCAGTTTTAAACCCATTACCGAACAAAAAAATTTAAACTGCGCGCTTCAACTGCCGCCAGAACCGCTGTTTGCTTATGTTGATTTGGAGGCCCTCAATAAAATACTAAGCAACCTGTTTAACAATGCCATAAAATATGCGGTAAAAACAGTATCGGTAGAATTGCTGCAACCAAAACATGACGACAGTACTTTTACCATCGAGATCAGGAACGACGGGCATCTTATCCCTTATGAAATGCGCGAAAAAATATTTGAGCCTTTTTTCAGGCTGAAAGAAACAGAAAAGCAAATCGGGACGGGTATTGGCTTATCTTTGTCGCGCTCGTTGGCCGAACTGCATAAAGGCGCGCTTGCTTTAAATAAACCTGTTGACCAACTTAATATTTTTACTTTGACCTTGCCTGTGCATCAGGACAAGG
Source organism: uncultured Sphingobacteriaceae bacterium (assembly GCA_964244955.1). Lineage (GTDB taxonomy): Bacteria > Bacteroidota > Bacteroidia > Sphingobacteriales > Sphingobacteriaceae > Mucilaginibacter_A. The sequence continues at coordinate 8,127 of CAXTKQ010000107.1, forward strand.
AGTTTGACCTTGACCTGAATGCCGAAGAAACAGAAATAGTAAATGACCAGACCAATATAAACCTACCTTTTATGAAGCCAATAATTTTGTTAGTTGATGATAACCCTGAAATTTTGGATTTTATTTCAGATGATTTAAGTGAGAAGTACACCGTGCTAAAAGCGACCAGCGGACAAGAGGCATTGGACATGATCGAGATAGAAAACATACAATTGATCATCAGCGATGTGATGATGCCGGGCATGAGCGGTTTTGAACTTTGCAAGCAGATCAAAACCAATTTTGACCACAGCCATATGCCCATCATTTTGCTGACGGCCAAGAACACGTTGCAAAGCAAAATTGAAGGCTTGGAAGTTGGCGCAGACGCTTACATCGAAAAACCGTTTTCGCCCGAATATATGCAAGTGCAAATTGCCAACCTGTTGAGTAACCGCAACAAGATCAAAGAACATTTTGCAAGTTCGCCATTGGCACATATCAAGAGCATGGCCAATTCAAAATCCGACGAAAACTTTTTGGATAAGCTAAACGCTGTTATCTATAAAAATATCCAAAACACCGATTTGGATGTGGAGCATATCGCTGGCCTGATGAACATGAGCAAGCCTACTTTGTACCGCAAAGTTAAAGCGATATCAAACCTGACCATCAACGAACTCATTAACATTACACGGTTAAAAGTAGCGGCACAATTGCTGGAAGAAGGCGATTATAAAGTTTACGAAGTGGCCACGATGGTAGGCTACAGCTCGCAATCGCATTTAGGCCGCAATTTTTTAAAGCAGTTTGGCACTACGCCAACCGATTATCAGCAAACCAAAAGAAACGGGAATGCCAAATCAACCGCAGCAGTTTAAACCTTGTTTGGCAAATAACTTTTTTGGGTTTGGTTATAAAAAATGAATTTATGGCAGAACGTTTAGAAGATTGCTCATTCAAAAAAATGCCCTGACGTATTTTTTGCTTCAAAACGCGATGCTTCTTTTACCAGGTAAAATTTGGTGTGGCATCAGTTTAAATAAACCAAAAAACCACACCAATTTTTAGGCGATAAAAGAAGCATTCTAATTCATCCTAAAATATTTCGGCATCCTTTAGGTTTGGTTACAATGCTTCTTTTACCGGCTTAAATTTGTGTTGCTTGGGTTTAAGCGGAAATATTGATCGCCCGGAAAACTCACCACATAATCGGATTTAAAGTGCGTGCTTTTTAAATAATAATCTGTGGTGATGATTTGCGCGCCAGAATTGCAAGCCGCTATAAAATCGCTTTTATCGTTTTTGCGCGCTTGCTGTGTATCGGCATCTGCCCTTGTGCGGATGATGTAGCCTTTTTTAACCAGCCCTTTTATTTCCGGGTCTTTCGGGTCGTTTCGAATCATCATCGCCGCTTCCGGAGTTCCGGGATCGGCATCGGCAAACAAAATTCGGCCTTTTAAACTTGGATGACCGCTGATATACAGCGCACGTTTGCCCTTTTTATCGTCCAAAACAAACAAAAACTTTCCTTTGGCTTGGTTAAGCGTTGGCCAGCCGTTGTGCGTAGCTGCTTCGTTTAAGGTACTAAATTTCCCGCGTACTTCGTCTGGCGTGAGGATGTTTTGTTTGCCCAAATTGTTGGTTAAGCTTTCGTCCAGTTCATCAAAAGTTTTTGCCGAAAATTTTTCGGGAACGGTAAAACCCGGCAGTTTTATCGCTTCATCTTTTGCTTCTAAAGTAATAAAAACCGGATGATGGTTTGGGTGCGCATCCGACCAGGTTCTCAACTGTTGCAAACAATCGGCAAGCGTTAAACCCTGGCTCCGAAAATCAAGATCGGGAATATGCAGCACTTTAAAGCCTGGTTTTTGCATCACGCCTTCCGTATCGTATGGCGCCTGGTTTTTTGCCATTTCCAAACCTTTCGGATGCGCGTATTTGCCGCCTTTTTCATCGGCATAAACATCAATTTCCAGGTTGCACAAACCCATGTTGAGTTGATTTGCAAAACTGATATGTTCGTAATCAATTTTACTGGCCGAGGTAGAATCGCGGCTTGCAAAAAACTTAAACAAAGCCGGGTCAATTGCTTTTTTATAACTGTTGTGCGAACCGATCACTTGTATCTGGTTGATCCTAACGTTGTTGTCCTGCTGATTTTTACTGGGTAAAAGAAGCATCAAGGAAAACACGGCGCCTGAAAATATTTTCATAGTTTTTAATTTGAGATTGAATTAATAGCCGGGGTTTTGGACCAAATTAGGGTTTGTTTTTAATTCGGTTGAAGGAACGGGGTACAATCTCCGGTTTACATCTTTGTTCATTGACAGCACATCGTTTGGCAACGGATATTCTACCTCAAATTGCCCGAAGCGGATCAGGTCGTTCCGCCGCCAGCCTTCCCAGGAAAGTTCGCGGGCGCGTTCGTCCAGCAAAATGGTTAAATCTACATTTCCGGCCAATTGTGCGCCGGCGCGGCTGCGCAATTTGTTTACCAAAACCAACGGCGTTTGCAGTTCTCCGTTTACTGCCGTTGGCGCTGCGCCGCGAAGTTCTGCTTCGGCTTTCATTAAAAAAACATCGGCTAAACGAAGCATGGGCATATCATTGCTGTTTAAACGCGTGGCCTGAATCATGGTTGGATCCGGATAATATTTAATGGAACGGATCCCTTCCGACTGGCTGGCAATGGTGTTGCCCACGTCCATTGGCTTTCCGGGAACCAAAACCAACTGCGGAGTGATGTTGATTTGCGTAGTTGTTCCAGGATAATAAACCGGCTGATTGGTAAAACCGCCGTTTCCATCCGGGTAAAATTGCGGGCCAACCAGCCAGGTTTTTGTGCGGAAATCGTTGGGGATGTTAAAGCGGTTATAAAATTCGGGCGTAGTGCTCATAGCAATGCTTAAACCCACATTAAAGCCATATGCAGGAGCCAGGTAGTAAAAAAAGCCAAAACGCGTAAACTGGTTTCCGGGGATTTGCTGATCGTAAGGAACGGCAAAAATAGTTTCGTTGATTTGCGGGCCGTTGTTCGGCAAAAAAATGTCCCGGTAGCGGGCATCCAGAAAATAGTTTTTATTGTTTTGAACACTATCGGCCATAGTTACCACATCTTGATAGCGCGCAGTTCCGGTATAAACGGTGGCATTTAAATACATTTTTGCCAGCAGCGCAAACACCATCCCTTTTGTGGGGCGGCCATATTGCAACGTGTTGGTAGCACTATTGTTGGTTTTGGAAGGCAGTTGCGGCAGCACAGCATTCAGCTCGCTTTCAATAAACTGGAATACCTTGGCCCGTGGCTGTGTTGGCGGCGGCGTACTTACCGGAAAATCGGTAATGATGGGCACATTGCCGTATAAATCCATCATAAAAAAGTAGTACAAAGCACGCATTGCCCTTATTTCGGCAATGGCGGCCAGCTTTACGGTAGCGGTTGAGGAAGATGAATTGACAACAGTAATTAAACGGTTGCAGGTATTGATTCCGCTAAAACCCCATTGCCACACACCAATTACGTTTGGATGGTCGAACGTCCAGGTATGGTAATGCAACTGACGGTACTGGCCGCCGTCGTCAAAGTTTCCGTCTCTTGCCGGTAGTATGGCCGCATCGGTTGACATTTCCTGCATCCGCCAGTAAGGCACACCATAGTTTGAAGACAGGTTGGCGTACATGGTGCCCAGCAAGGCATTATAATCAGAAGCGGTTGTTGGGAAATTTGATTTTACATATTGCGATTCAACCGGAACATCCAGTTTGGTACAGGCATTCAGGGCGAGGACAAGCGCAAGCCCTGTAAGGAATAGATATAGATTTTTCATTTTATGTGTACTATTTTGCGGTTAAAAAGAAGCCGTTAAGCCAAAAATGTAAGTGCGTGTTTTGGGGTAAAAATTGTTATTGTCGATACCTGGGGTTAAACCGCCAATATTAATTTCCGGGTCAATGCCTCTGTATTTGGTGATCACAAAAAGATTGTTGCCGGACAGGTAAAGCCTGATTGCTTTGATCGCCTGTATTTTTGGTTTAATGGTATAGCCTAAAGTTGCATTATCTAAACGCAGGTAAGAGCCATTTTCCAGAAAGCGGTCTGAGATCAGGTAGCCGTTGATATCGTTAAAAGATTCGCCTAAAGTAAACCTGGGGATATTCTGTAACCGGGAATCTGCCGGGTTATTCAGCGAAGCCAGCGTTGCATTCAGGATTTTATTGCCGGTTACGCCTCGCACCAAAAAATTCAGGTCAAAGTTTTTGTAGAAAAAGCTGTTGTTCCAGCCGTAAATCAAATTAGGCTGCGCATTGCCGGCAATAAACTGATCGGTGGTCAGCGGTTGTGTGGCAATAGTTTTGCCGGCCGCATTTTGGTAAGTGCTTACACCGGCCGCATTTTTGCCCAGGTAGTGCCATAAATAAAACGTGCCCAATGCCTGGCCGGGCTGCACAATCTGGCTATAATTTCCGGACTGCCCTTTGCCGCCCAACTGTGCAGTGTAAAATACCGGAAGATTAAACTGGCCATTAGAAAGGCTTTCCACCACATTTTTATTATGCGAAAAGTTAAACGATGTGCGCCAGGTAAAATCGCTGGTTTTTACCGCAACAGCATTTAATACCACTTCAATGCCCGAATTTTTGATTTTACCGGCGTTTGCAGTAATGGTAGAGGTAAAATATTGTGTCAGGGAAACAGGATATTGCTCATAAATCAGGTTAGAAGTTTTTTTGGTGTAATAATCCACTGAGCCACTGATACGGTTTTGCAGCAAGCCAAAATCAAGGCCAATATTGGTGGTTGCCGTGCTTTCCCATTTCAAATTCGGGTTATCGTTCCTTACCGGCCCGATGGCGTTGGTTACATTTCCATTGTAGATGAATTTGCTGCCGTTTCCCTGCGAACCATAAACTAGTATTGATGAGAAAGCATTAAAACCCAAACTGTTGCCAGACACGCCATAACCAGCCCGAAGTTTCAAGTCGCTGAAAGCAGGGATTTGTTTCATGAAACCCTCATTGATAATCCTCCAACCGGCAGAGACTGCAGGAAACAAGCCATAACGATTATTGATACCAAACGCTGAAGAACCGTCTTCCCGTAAGGAACCCTGCAACAAATATTTATCTGCAAACTGGTATTGTACCCGGCCGTAATATGAAATTAACCGAAGTGTAGATATGGGATTATTATCAAAAGGAATTTGTGAAACCGACGAGGGGTTTGACAAATAAAGGTTGTTGTAGCTCAGGTTATCATTAGAGAAACCCTGGGTTTGTACGCCAAAACCATCATTGGTACGGTTCTGCTGATAAGAATAACCGGCCAAAAGCTTGATGGAATGCTGGCCAAAAGTACGGTCGTAATTAAAATAAGATTCTGCAATATTATTGGTGTTTAAATAAGCAGAACGGTGGGCAACACCATTCGCATTAACCGCAAGCCCGGATGCGCTGTTTAAATAACTGTTGTTGTCGTTCTGGTCCCGTTGCTGCGAAACACTCAGCGTAAACCTTAACCCTTGTACAATATCTACCTGTGCAATCCCATTAATCAAAGTTTTGTTGCTGTTGTTGCGAATGGTGTTGTTGTTTAATAAAGATAGTGGGTTTAATGTGCCGCTGCCGGTACGCGTATAGTTTTCTTTGTAACTGCCATCGGGGTTGGATGGACTAACGG
>CAXTKQ010000108.1:0-243 GCA_964244955.1 uncultured Sphingobacteriaceae bacterium
AGTTCCCGGATATTTACCAGACCAGTTTTCATTTGGATGTGAACCAGGAAACGCGGCAAACCGGAAACACTAGCAATTTGCTTTTTTCTTTCGAACAGATTATCGTTTTCGTTTCACAATACATCACTTTAAAAAAAGGCGATTTAATATTTACCGGAACCCCGGCAGGCGTTTCGCGCGTAAAAGCAGGCGATCATTTAGAAGGCTACTTGGAAAACGAGAAGCTGCTTGATTTTTTTGTCC
>CAXTKQ010000108.1:286-9563 GCA_964244955.1 uncultured Sphingobacteriaceae bacterium
GCATTTACCGCTATCCGCCAGCTTATTTTCGTTATCCTTTGGATTTGCCGCTCAGCACGGCCGGTTCTTTTGCCGAATTGCGGGCCAATCATTTTCATTCGGGATTGGATTTTAAAACCAACCAACGTACAGGTTATCCAATCCATGCCGTTGCCGATGGTTATGTTTCTCGGCTGCGCGTGCAGTACGGCGGTTTTGGTTTGGCGGTATACATCAACCATCCGAACGGTTTTACTTCGGTTTACGGGCATTTGGAAAGATTAATGCCGGAACTGGCCAAAATCATCAAAGATTATCAATACAAAAACCAGGTTTGGGACGCCGATTTTGTGCTTCAGCCAAACCAGGCACCATTGCAAAAAGGCGATGTTTTTGCCTGGTCGGGCAATGCTGGCGCTTCTGCCGGCCCGCATTTGCATTTCGAGATCAGGGACACGAAATCCGAACAAACCATCAACCCTCAATTGTTTGGCCTAACCATTCCCGATCACGTTTCGCCGAATATTTATGCCATTTGTGCCTATCGTTTCAACGGAAAACCTTTTAGCGAAAGCACGGCAAAACAGTTTATTGCAGTTGTTGGAGGCGCAGGAAATTACCGGCTAAAAGAAGCATCGCCCGTCCGTTTGAGCGGACAATGTGCTTTTGGTATCACCACAAACGATATGAACAGCACTTCGATGAACCACAACGGCATCTACTCGATCCAATTAAACGCCGATGGCAAAACTGTTTTTGTTTTTATGGTTGACCGTTTTGCTTTCGATCAAACTCACGCCATCAATTCGCATATTGATTATCCGGCTTTTTTAACTTATGGAAAATGGATACAAAAAAGCTTTGTTGACCCCGGCAACCAGATCGGTTTGTACAACGGAACCCAAAATCGCGGTTTGATTGATTTTAACGATGACGCATTACACGATCTGGAATATGTGGTTAAAGATATTGCCGGCAATACTTCCGTCCTTAAATTTCAGGTAAAATCTTCGCCGCCTACGCCTTCAGCAGAAATTACTTCAACAAAAGGCACTTTTTTTAAGTACGACCAGCAAAATACTTTTTCTACCGATCAGGTTAAAGTTGTTCTTCCTGCCGGAGATTTGTACGATAATTTAGATTTTGTTTACGCCGCTTTGCCCAAAAAAGCTACTGGTTATTCTGCGGTTCACCGCATCCACAACCGTTTTACACCGTTGCACGACAGTTTTGAGTTGTGGATAAAACCTGATGTTTCGTTAGGCAGCAACGCCAACAAAGCAGTGGTTGTAAATACCGGCGGCGGCGCGCAGCCCAGCGTTTTTCAGGATGGTTTTGTTAAAGCCGACGTGCGCAGCTTTGGCGATTATTATGTTGCTTTGGATACCATTGCGCCAACCATTACGCCGGTCAACATCACCGAAGGGAAAAACATGGCGGGAAGTACGAACCTAAGTTTCAGGATTGGCGATAATTTATCCGGGATTAAAAGTTACAATGCTTACTTAGATGGTCAATGGGTTTTGCTGGAACACGATTACAAATCAAAATTGTACCTTTACTTTTTTGATGAACATTTCCCGCCAGGGAAACACAAATTGGACATTGTTGCGGTTGATATGAAAGACAATGTAAAAAAGCTGACACTAAATTTTTACCGATAAAAGAAGCATTTGAAATTATGGCAACCAAAAACAAAGTTTTAAAAGAAGGCGACAAAGCACCGGATTTTACCGCAAAAGACCAAAACGGAAAAACCGTTTCGTTAACCGATTTTTTGGACAAAACGTTGATCTTGTACTTCTACCCAAAAGACGATACGCCAGGCTGCACGGCCGAAGCTTGCAGTTTTCGCGATAATTACGAATCGTTGTTGCAGCAAGGTTATAATGTAGTTGGCGTAAGTACGGACGATGAGAAAGCACACAAAAAGTTTGAAAACAAATACAGTTTGCCTTTTCCGTTGATTGCTGATACGGACCATCAAATTGTAGAAAGTTACGGTGTTTGGGTTGAGAAAAATATGTACGGCAAATTGTATATGGGCACGGCTCGGACTACATTTTTGATTGATAAAAACAGCATCATCCAAAAAATTATCGAAAAAGTGGACACCAAAAACTCCTCTCAGCAAGTGTTAGATTTGCTGGCTTAGCTTTAAAAAATCAATACAAATGTTCCGCCGATAATTAGCCCGGCACCAAGCAATGTTTTTGTGGTTAATGGTTCGCCCAAAAATATGGCCGAAAGCAAAATGGCCAATGCCACGCTTAATTTATCAACCGGCGCCACTTGCGATACTTCGCCCAGTTGCAACGCTTTAAAGTAAAAAATCCAGGACAGGCCGGTTGCACAGCCCGAAAGCAGCAGGAAAACCCAGTTGTGCGGCGTTAGTTGCTGCGCTTGTTTTGCGCTTCCTTTAAACAAAACAATGCCCCAGGCGATAAACAAAATCACAACGGTACGGATAGCGGTTGCCAAGTCAGAATTAACATTTTTAATCCCGATCTTGGCAAAAATGGCTGTTAAGGCTGCAAAAACTGCGGAAAGCAAGGCGTAGATCCACCACATATTAAAATGATTTTTTATAGTTTGATACTTCTTTTAACACCTAAAAATGAAGCTGTTTGTTTTGAATTGCATTAAGTTGTGCCGATATTATTTTTAATCAAATAATAATTAAGGGTATAAAAGGTTAAGTTTGTTTAATAAAATCCGATAAACCAAACATAATTGTTAGATGTCCACACAGATTGAAGATACCGAGATACTCGAAAAGTTTCAAAACGAAAAAACACGCAATGAGGCTTTTAATCTGTTGCTGAAAAAATACCAGCAAAAAATATACTGGCACGTACGCCGTATGGTTATTGACCATGACGATGCAGACGATTTGGTGCAGGAGATTTTTGTGAAAGTTTGGAAAAACCTGCTCGGCTTCCGCAACGATGCCCAGCTTTATACTTGGATGTACCGCATTGCCACCAACGAGTGCATTACATTTTTGAACCGTAAAAAACTCAAAAACAATATTTCTTTTGATGACGTGGCCTACGAACTATCAGAATCGCTGACCGAATCTGCTTATTTTGACGGCGATAAAGCGCAGCGGAAATTGCAGCAAGCCATACTTACTCTGCCCGAAAAACAAAGGTTGGTATTTAATTTGAAGTATTTTGACGAGATGAAATACGAAGAAATGTCGGAGGTTTTGGGCACCAGCGTTGGCGCTTTAAAATCTTCTTTTCATTTGGCCGTCAAAAAGATCGAAGCTTATTTGCTGGCAGAAGATTAATCGAAAACTATTTTAAACCTTTTCAAAGAAACTGATTCTATCCTTGTGTGATGAGTGATAATACTGAAAATATGGACTGGTTAAACGATTTTCCTGCTTTAAAAGCACAAAGCAGTAAAAATCCGTTCCTGGTTCCCGATCATTTTTTCGAGGAACAGCAGGAACATATCCGTTCGGCTATTTATGCAGATGGGCTGAAGCAAAAAACCCCGTTTGCCGGTTTTACGGTTCCGGATGGTTATTTTGAAAATATGCATGAGCAAATCCTTTCGGTTGTTAAATTGGAGGAAATGCGCGCTGCAAACCCGATGGCTGCAAAATCAGATGCATTTTTTGACGAGCAGCAAAGCGTTATTGCTGCCCGTATCAAAATAAACGAATATGCAGCCTTCGGAAGCGGTTTTACCGTTCCTGATAATTATTTTAATGATTTGTCAAACCGGATCACCGAAAAAACAGGCATAAAAGAAGCATTGCAACCGGCAGCAAAAGTGCGCCACCTGTTTACCCGCGCCGCTTGGAAATATGCAACGGCGGCTTGTATTGCAGTGGCAGTGGCAACGGGCTTTTATGTAAAACAATACCAGGCGGCTCACAACATACAAACCCAGCTTTCTAATTTACCGGATGCGGATATCGAAAATTATTTAAAAATTAATGCCGATACTTACGATAATCACATTATTTTAGAAAACAGTACTTCTGATGCTGGGTTATCAGATATTAAAAACGACCAAACAGGTATCGACAGCAACGAAACCAACAACTTTTAAAAGTTGCGTTATGAATTCAAGAAATTTAACAATGATCAAAATATACGGCACCGGCCTTTTGTTGCTGCTTTTGTTTGGCAAAACCGAATGGAGCCATGCACAAAACTTCCGTGTTCCTTCCCGTGGCAACCAAGACGTGAGGAGCAATTTCAGCAACAGTAATATTGACAATTCGGTTGGCATGCACAAGATACAATCCATTAAAATGGATTATATTTCGGATAATTTGCACCTTTCTTCTGATGAAGCAGATAAATTTTGGCCGGTGTATAACCAATATCAAAACGAACTGAACTTGGTTTTGCACCAAAAACGGCAAAACATGCTCAATTCGAGCAAAAACCCGCAGGACATTGTGAACGATAACTTAGATTACGACTCTAAGATTTTAAACATTAAAAAACATTACAAAGATGAATTTGCCCGGATCTTGCCTTCGGACAAATTAGCGCAGTTTTATAAAAGCGAACGCTCTTTTAATGAGGAAATGATCAAAAGGCTGAAATATCAAAAAGGCAACGATGGGAATTAAACTTTACTAAAACATAGGTAAAAGGCTTTTAACACTTGTTAAAAGCCTTTTGTATTTTTGCACATGCTCACCCAAAAACAGCTTTTTTTGCTGAATCTTGCCCAAACCTCCAATTCGCCACGGCTTTTGGAAATTGAACGTGCCGAAAGCCTTTATTTGTTTGATGGCCAAGGCAAAGCTTATATGGATTTGGTTTCAGGCTTTGCCGTAAGCAATACCGGCCACCGGAACCCCAAAGTTGTGCAGGCTATTAAAGACCAGGTTGATTTGTACATGCACCTGAGTGTTTACGGCGAGTTTGTGCAAACGCCGCAGGTAAAGCTGGCGCAAAAAATCACTTCGCTCCTACCGCAAACGCTCAACTCGGTTTACTTTGTTAACTCGGGCACGGAAGCAACCGAAGGCGCCATGAAATTAGCTAAACGTTTTACCGGCCGATCAGAAATTATTGCCTGTAAAAACAGCTATCACGGCAGTACACAAGGTGCGTTGAGTTTGATGGGAAATGAAGAATTTAAGCAAGCTTATCGCCCGCTGCTTCCCGGAATTAAATTCATCAACTTTAACCAACAGCAAGATTTAGAACAAATTACAACCGAAACTGCGGCCGTGATTGTAGAAACGATTCAGGGAGAAGCCGGTGTACGCGTTCCTGATTTGGACTACATGCTTCTTTTACGGCATAAATGTTCGCAAACCGGCACATTATTAATTTTGGACGAGATACAAAGCGGTTTGGGCCGAACTGGGAAACTGTTTGCTTTTGAGCATTTTAACATCGTTCCTGATATTTTGTTAACCGCAAAAGCATTTGGCGGCGGTATGCCTTTGGGCGCTTTTATCGCACCAAAACCTATCATGGATGTGTTGAAAGAAAACCCGATTTTAGGCCATATTACTACTTTTGGCGGCCATCCGGTTTGTTGCGCAGCAGGTTTGGCTTCGCTGGAAGTAATTTTGGAAGAAGATTTAATGAAAGCCGTTCCTGGAAAAGAAAACTTGTTCCGAGAATTGCTTCAACATTATGAAATCAAAGAAGTTAGAGGAAAAGGTTTAATGCTTTCCATCCAACTCAGCAGTTTTGCACAGGTAGAAAGTGTCAGCAAACGGTGTATAGAAAACGGTGTGATTGTAGATTGGTTTTTGCATTGCGAAACTGCTTTGCGCATTGCTCCGCCGCTGATTATTACTTTGGAAGAGATCGAAAAGGCTTGTAAAGTAATTTTGGAAGCGATTACGTTCTGTTCGTAATTCTGTCATTTCGACCAACGGGAGAAATCTTCTTGTAATAGAACCAAATTTTTATATGGTAAAAGAAGTATTGATAGTTGAAAGAAGATCTCTCACTCCGTTTCGAGATGACAGAGCCGCTCTGGTAATCCTGAGCTTGTCGAAGGATTATGCCGATAAAACAGTATCACGCCATTTTGTTCCTTTTGATTAAATACGCTTTTAAAACTTGATCATAACCGTCGTGCAAATTCGCATCTACCAAATCAATGTGATATTGCGCGCACTTCAACTCTAAATTGTGGCGATATTTATTCAAGGCTAACCGATAACCTTCACGGATTTCGTTGGGATGAACCTTCATTTCGGCGCCGCTTTCCAAATCCACAAAATGATACGGTCGGTTTTCAAAATTAAATTCCAACTCTTTTTGATGATCGGAAATATTAAAAATCACGACCTCGTGCTTGCTGTGTTTTAAATGCTGCAAAGCCGCAAACAAATTGGCCGATTTCTGCTCGTCCAACGCGTTTTCCAGCATATCGCTAAAAATAATAATCAGCGAACGTTTATGCACCTGTCCGGCCAATTGGTGCAAAACGGTTGAAATTTCGGTAGCTTGTTTGCTTTTTTTATCCTGCAAAACTTTTTCTAACTGCGCAAAAAGGTAAAAAAGATGGGCTGAAGTTGATTTGGCCGGACTGATAAAATTAACTTTATCAGAAAACAAACACAAACCAAAAGCGTCGCGCTGTTTTTTAAACAGATACATTAAAGAAGCTGCAGCATAAACACCAAATTCCAACTTGCTTAAACCTTTTTCCGGAAAGTTCATGCTGGAAGAAGTATCCAAAACTAAAAAACAGCGCAGGTTGGTTTCTTCTTCAAACTGTTTCACAAACAATTTATCGGTTCTGGCCATCAGTTTCCAATCCACATTGCGCACCGATTCGCCATTGTTATAAGCCCGATGCTCGGCAAACTCCACCGAAAAACCGTGAAATGGGCTTTGGTGCAAACCGGTGATAAAACCTTCTACCACTTGCTTGGCCAGCAGTTCGAGGTTGGCAAATTGTTGGATTTCCTGGTTGAGGCTTAAAGCGTTGCTCATTTGTATAAAGCTAAGGATTTAGATTTGGACTGAGATTAATACACTGATTTTTATATGCTAAAAGAAGCATCACCAAAATCAACCCCACAAAAAAACCCGGCTTCTATAAGCCGGGTTTTTTATATGATAAAAGAAGTATTATACCAATTGTTTGTTCAGTTTGTCTGCTAAAACAGATTTTGGAACAGCGCCAATTTGCTTGTCCACAATTTCGCCATTCTTAAAAAACAGCAAAGCCGGAATGTTACGGATACCAAATTTCATGGAAATGCCTGGGTTGTTATCTACGTTTACTTTTCCAACTATGGCTTTATCGCCATATTCTTTTGCAATTTCTTCTACAACCGGTCCAACCATACGGCAGGGCCCGCACCATTCTGCCCAAAAGTCAACCAAAACGGGTTTATCTGATTTTAACACAACTTCGTCGAAGTTGGCATCTGTGATTTCTAAAGCCATGATATTTATGTTTAATAATGTTCTAACAAAGATAGTTAATCAATTTACTTGCCACGTTTGCGTTATGACAAGTTGACATTTTATAAACTATTAAATTGAAATGCTACTCCTCGTCAGGTGAAATTCCTAACTGAAAGCACAAAGCTTCAATAATTTCTTTTTGCTTTTCCTGATCGGTTATTTCACCATAAAATCCAAACAGGCGCTTTTTATCTACGGCCCGAATCTGATGGCAAAGAACTATAGACTCATTAACTAAACCGTAATTACCACCAGCTAACTTTGCTTCGTTAGGATAAATATTTCTATTAGGTTTTCGGCTGGTTAAAGGAATGACGTTTACAATGTTTAGGCCTTCATTTACCGAATTTTCACTAATAATCAAAACTGGCCTTGATTTTCCTTGCTCTGATCCAACCACCGGATCGAGATTAGCTCTGTAAATAGACCAACGCTTAAACATCTATATTTCGAAATCTATTGCTTCAAAATCATCACTTATTTCTTTAACATCATTTAAATATAAAGGATCAGATGCCGCTTGTTTCATAAAATTAATTTTTTCAGCCCTGGTCAATTTTTTCTCGTTTTTCTGATTTTGTTTTAACGCTGCTATGCACAATTCCGCAATCTCAATTAATTCAGGATTTGGGATATATCCGTTTTTAACACTTTCTTTCACGATAACTTTAATATCCTCAATTGGAATTTCACTGGAACTACTTGGACTAAACCCACCGTTTGAAGTTGGATAACTATTTTTTAACGAAACAGCATTTTCATTCCAAGTTGCTTTTCCAAACTCTATTTTATGTCCATCGCCTAATTCTATTGTTCTTTCAACTTTCATACAAACTAATTAAAAAACAATTACTAATTTAATTGAGGTTGATTCTTTGTTAACTCTTTAACACTATCAATAAAATCATCGGCCGGATTTATCTTAAAATTACGTGAAGGCATTTCAATCGCGATCGCTTCTTCCTTATCTTTCACCTGAAAACGCAACATACAATTTTTAACAGCATATTTCTGATTGTTAGCCTCAACCAAACCTTGCAAATCATTTAGCAAATCACTACAAATCTCATTTAAATTTAAGCTGATTGTGATTGATTTGGTCAACTTATCACGCAATTCGGAAAGTAAAACCATCTGCGAAACCCGTAAATCCCAATTGTCTTTTTGTCTGAATTTCTCTTCGATTGTTCCTCTCACTTGCAAAAAATAACCGTCGAACATCAGGTTTTTAAACTTGATGTAATCCTCGCCAAACAAAGCAAACTCGTACGAATCATTGTAATCTTCCAACATAAAAGTGCCGAAAGGGTTGCCTGTTTTGGTCATTTTATGCTGTACGTTGGATAACAGGCCGCCGACACAAAGATCAGTCCTACGTTTTAGCTCGTTAAAAGAAGCAATCACTTCATCGCCGCCTTCCTTATTTTTCATTTGTTGGATCAGTTTTAAATCCTTTACCGTGGCGTTGCAGAATTTTTCCAGTTCGAACTTGTAATTATCTAAGGGATGGCCGGTTAAATAAATCCCGATTAAATCCTTTTCGTATTTCAGTTTTTCAATCAGCGGATATTCCTCGCCGTCGGGCATCGAAGGTTCGGGTATAAAAGAAGCATTGGAGCCGCCAAACAACGAAACCTGTGAACTGCTTTGCATGTTTTGGTAATCGTTGCCGTATTTGATCAGCCGTTCCAAACCCGTCAAAATGCCGTTTTCGGTCTTTAAAAAAAATTGGGAACGCTTTAAACCGAAACTATCAAAAGCCCCGCTGTAAACTAAGTTTTCGCACGATTTTTTGTTGACCGAACGCGTGTTGGAACGACGGGCAAAATCATAAATGGTTCGGTACGGGCCATTGGCATCACGTTCTTCGATGATGC
>CAXTKQ010000108.1:9573-13707 GCA_964244955.1 uncultured Sphingobacteriaceae bacterium
CCTTTTATACCGGCCAACCCAAAACGGATTTCGCCTTTCTGGTTCACCGTAAAAGTATTGAAAGATTCGTTCACATCCGGGCCTAAAACCGGAATGCCCATTTGCCGGCATTCGTCCATAAAAAAGGTGATCTTTTCGATGTTGTTTTGATTATTTAAAACCGCAGCCATGTATTCGGCCGGATAATGCGCCTTTAAATATGCGGTTTGATAAGCCACAAAAGCATAACAGGTAGAGTGCGATTTATTGAAAGCATACTGTGCAAAAGCTTTCCAATCGTTCCAGATTTTGGTGAGCTTATCTTTCGGATGGCCTTTTGCGGTTGCGCCTTCGGTAAACTGCGCCTCCATTTTATTCAGGATCTCGATCTGCTTTTTGCCCATCGCTTTCCGCAAAACGTCGGCATCGCCTTTACTAAAACCGGCCAGCTTTTGCGATAAAAGCATCACCTGTTCCTGGTAAACGGTGATGCCGTACGTTTCCGACAAATATTCTTCCATATCCGGCAAATCGTAACTGATTGGCTCCAAACCATGCTTCCGTTTAATAAAATTCGGAATGTATTCCATTGGCCCCGGACGATAAAGCGCGTTCATGGCAATCAAATCCTCAAACTTATCGGGCTTCAGTTCGCGCATGTACATTTGCATCCCGTCGCTTTCAAACTGAAAAGTACCGTTGGTTTTTCCTTCCTGGTACAGCTCGTAGGTTTTGGCATCGTCCAGAGGAATCTCATCAATGGAAATATCAATGTGATGGTTCAGTTTGATCATCCGCAGCGCATCTTTCAGGATCGTTAATGTTTTTAGCCCTAAAAAATCCATCTTGATAACGCCTGCATCTTCCACCACTTTTCCGTCAAACTGCGTAACCAGCAAAGTTGATTCTTTGGATGTGGCAACTGGCAAAATATTGGTCAGGTCTTCCGGTGCAATGATGATCCCGGCAGCATGAACGCCGGTGTTTCGTACTGAACCTTCCAGCTTCTCTGCTTCTTTTAGCACCTTAGATTTGAGGTCGTTCCCTTTCAGGATTTCCTGCAGTTCTGGCACTTGTTCAATTGCTTTTTTCAGCGTGATGCCAAGCGTTTCGGGCACTAACTTTTTAATGGTATTGACTTCGGATAACGGCATGTTTAAAGCGCGGCCTACATCCTGGATGCTGGTTCGCGCCGCCATCGAGCCATAAGTAATAATTTGCGCAACCTGGTTTTGTCCGTATTTATCAACCACATAATCAATCACTTTTTGGCGGCCTTCATCGTCGAAATCTGTATCAATATCGGGCATGGATTTACGGTCGGGGTTGAGGAAACGCTCGAACAACAAATTGTATTTAATTGGGTCAATATTGGTGATCCCGATGCAATAAGCCACGGCCGAACCAGCCGCTGAACCACGGCCCGGACCAACAAAAACGCCCAAATTCCGGCCAGCTTTGATAAAATCGGCCACAATCAAAAAGTAACCGGCAAAACCCATCGTTTTAATGGTGAACAACTCGAAATCCAAACGTTCCTGCACTTCCGAACCGATTTCGTGGTAACGTTCTTTAGCGCCTTTAAAAGTTAAATCTTTCAGGTATTCCCACTGGTTCAAAACATCGGCTTCTGCGCCGTGATGGATTTTAAATTCCGGCGGAACCGGAAAATTCGGCAGCAAAATATCCCGCTTTAGTTTCAGCGTTTCTACTTTGTCTACAATTTCGTTCGTATTATCCAACGATTCGGGGATATCATGAAAGAGTTGACCCATTTCCGCTTGGGATTTGAAATAAAACTGATCGTTCGGGAAACCAAAACGATAGCCTTTTCCGCCTTCTTCATCCGTAGCAATCGGCGTGCTTTGCATATCGCCGGTATTTACACACAATAAAATATCGTGTGCGTTGGCATCTTGTTGATCCACATAATGCGAATCATTGGAGCATATTACTTTTACCGCATGTTTTTTGGCGAAAGAAGTAAGTACATTGTTGATCTTGATTTGCTCCGGAATATCGTGGCGCTGCAGTTCGATGTAGTAATCCTCGCCAAACAAATCCAGCCACCATTTAAATTCGGCTTCTGCTTCGGCTTCGCTGTTTTTCAAAATCGCCTGCGGAACAGAAGCACCGATACAACATGTCGTCGCGATTAAACCTTTATGGTATTTTAGGATCAATTCTTTATCAATGCGCGGCCACTTGCTGTACAAGCCTTCCATGTAGCCAAGGGAACACAGTTTGATAAGGTTACGGTAACCTTCGGCATTTTTGGCCAGTAAAAGCTGGTGGCAGCGTACGTCTTTTTTATCTTTTGTAAATTGCTTTTTATGGCGGTCGTCCACAACATAAAACTCGCAGCCCACAATGGGTTTAACATTGTGTTTGGCAGCTTCGGCAACAAATTTGAAAACACCGAACATGTTTCCATGATCGGTTATCGCCATGGCTTTCATGCCATCGGCAGCAGCTTTTTTAAAAAGTTTGGTAACATCCGCGGCGCCATCCAGCAAAGAAAACTGGGTGTGAACGTGTAAATGAGAAAAATCAGGCATAAAAGAAGTATCTAATGCAAATTTACAAAAACTATATTTGCGGTAATAAAATGTGGAAAAGCGACCCAAAAAATGACAATTATGTTCAGGGCCCGTTTAGGGTTATACCAGAAGAAATGTTAATGCTTCTTTTACCCTATAAAAATTGGTGCAGGAACCAGTCTAAACAAACCAAAAACCAGGCACACGCCAATTTTTATAGGGTAAAAGAAGCATGGAAACTTTAACAAGTAAATTATAAACAGGCAATTATTTTTTTAGAAAAATAATTTTGGGTACTTTGGTAAGGTTTCTCAGGGGTACGTTTACGCTTGATAGGACAATATTTAATCAACAATAAAAATTTTGGAAAAATACGGACGCATATTTCTTAAGGTTGTACTCTGGCTGATAGTAAGTGTGATTGCACTTATATTATTGGTGGTGGTTTTGATACAAGTTCCTGCCGTTCAAAACTTTGCAAAAGATAAAGCGGTTAGTTTTCTGGAAGGGAAAATCCACACACCGGTACGCATCGGCCATATTTCTTTGGGTTTGCCCAAGCTTCTGGTTTTAGAAAATGTTTATTTTGAAGACCAGAAAAAAGACACGTTGCTGGCCGGCGAAAAGCTAAAGGTTGACATTACGCTGCTTAAACTCCTGCAAAATCAGATCGAAATAAACGAGGTAAACCTGCAAGGCATCACGTCGCACATTAACCGAATGATGCCGGATAGTGCTTTTAACTTTACCTATATCATCAAAGCTTTTGCAAGCGACCAAAAAAAGCCAAAATCAACCGATACGGCTTCGATGAAGTTTTCGATCAGCAAAATCAACCTTGACCGCATTCATATTAAATACAACGATGCGGTTTCCGGCAATGATGTTGCTTTTAATTTAGGCCATTTTGATACCAACATCAAAGATTTTGATTTGGACAAGATGAAGTTCACCGTTCCGAAGATTACGCTTTCGGATGTAAATGCCCGCGTCATCCAACACCAAATTGCGGCGGCAGCCACTGCGGCTGCAACGGATACGGCTGCTTCCAAACCATTGAATTACGATTTAAAGTTGGGCGAAATTGATTTGAACCGGATCAAGGTTGATTATCAAAATGAATCCAACGCTTTAAAAACCAAGGTTGATTTGGGCAAACTTTTGGTTGATCTGGACAGCATTGATATGAAGAACCAGCGCGTGGTGATCCGAAATATCGAACTGAACCAAACCAAAGCCGCCATGGCAACCGGCCGACCTGCAACAGCGGCCACTATAAAAACCACGGTAAAAGAAGCATCGAAAAAAGCAGTTGACAAAGACACGACCACAAAAACCGCTGCCGAAGAAAAAGGCTGGACGGTAAAATTAGGGAAAGTAGCTTTTGCCAATAACGATATCCAGTTTGACAACAACGCCTCAAAACCGATTGCCCGAGGCATTGATTACATGCACCTGAATTTAAAAGGCTTGAACGTTGATGCGGATGATATTTTGTACAGTCCGACTACGATTTCCGGCAAGATCAACCAGTTTGCTTTTAGCGAGAAAAGCGGCGTGCAGGTTAGAAATTTTCACACCACATTTCTATACGGGCAAAAACAGTCTTTCCTGA
>CAXTKQ010000109.1:0-3382 GCA_964244955.1 uncultured Sphingobacteriaceae bacterium
GGGCAGGAGTGGTATGGCTATGGCTGGGAAATCCAATTGACGGAAACCGGTTTTCTCGCCATTTTTCTTTGCCCGCTGCTTGATCTGCGCCCGTTCCCTAAATATGCACCGCCTTTTGCCATCATCGTTTTATTTCGATGGCTGATTTGCCGGATTATGTTGGGTGCCGGGATGATCAAATACCGCGGGGACGATGTTTGGCGAAACGGTACTGCACTTTACTACCACTTTCAATCCCAGCCCATTCCCGGCCCGTTAAGCCGCTGGTTTCATTTCTTGCCGCATACCAATTTGAAGGTTGGGGTTTGGTTTAACTGGCTGGCCGAACTGGTTGCGCCCTGGTTTGTGTTTTGGCCGAGATTGGCGCGGCATATTGCAGGCGTGGTCATCATCTTGTTTCAGTTTAGCATTATCTTGAGCGGAAACCTTTCATTTTTAAACTGGCTGACCATCATCCCGGCTTTGGCTTGCTTGGATGACGGTTTTTGGTGTAAACTTCTTCCAAAAGCATTGGTACGTAAAGCCCAAACTGCTGCTGATCGTGCCGAAGAATCAAAACCGATGCTAACCACAGCTTGGGTGGTAACGGCTGTTATCGCTGTTTTGAGCATCCAGCCTGCTTTGAACATTCTTTCGTCCGGTCAGGTGATGAATACTTCTTTTGACCCGCTTGATTTGGTAAACACGTATGGCGCATTCGGGACAGTAGGACAGGAACGCCTGAACGTGGTTTTTGAAGGAACGATGGACGAGGACACTTCCGGCAAAGCCAACTGGAAACCTTATTTGTACAAAGGTTTGCCGGTGTTGCTTAACCAGCAGCCGCCACAAATTGCACCTTACCAGTTGCGGTTGGATTGGCAAATGTGGTTTGCGGCAATGGCTACGCCGAACGAATATCCCTGGACTTTGAACTTGGTTTGGAAGCTTTTGCATAACGATCCGGGCACAATAAGTTTGTTTGCCGGAAACCCTTTTCCGCAAAAGCCGCCGCGGTACGTTCGTGCTGTTTTGTACCAATATACTTTTGCCAAACCCGGCAACCCGCAAGGTTTGTACTGGAACCGAAAGCAGCTTGGTTTGTGGCTTCCGGTTATGTCTGCCCAAGATCCCCGTTTAATTGAATTTTTGAAAAGTACAGGCTGGCTTCGATGAGTGGGGCAGTTTTACTTTTTAAATATGAAAAAGCACGTATTTTTGAAACAAGCATTATTCAGCTTTTGAAAACCTGTGTTCCGTATGCTTCTTTTATCGCATAAAAATCCGAACACAGTTTCTGCTTTATAATAACGAATACTAATTTTTATGCAAAGATTTAAAAATTTTTAACCCCTTGCATTTTTGCGAAAGGTAGTCTGTTTGGCCAAGACAAAAAAGATGGGTGGTAAAAGAAGCATGTATTGCTGGCACCTTAATTGTTAAACATTGGCAAGCAACAATTTGATCAGCCTAAAAATGAAAGATTATACCGTTACCCGTAAAAGAAGTTTCTTAGGCACAGTATTTTATTATTTGATCCGGGTTTTACGGTTTAAAAAACAAATGATCGAAAGCAGCTTTAAAAAGCTACAGGCTTATGAAGATACTAAAACGCCCATTATAAAAAAGTATCCGAAAGAAGTAATTGAAGGCGTACCAGTGTTTTGGATCAATAAAGCAAAAAGTGAAAATGGTGTTTTGGTTTACCTGCCGGGCGGCGGTTTTATCATCGGCCCAACCACTTTGCACTGGCTTTACTGTGATAAACTAAGCAAAAAACTGGATATGGCGGTGCTGATGGTTCGTTATCCGCTGGCACCCGTAAACCCTTTTCCAAATGGGTTAAACGCCATTGTTAACGTAATTACGGTTTTGCAAAAGCGCGGCGATTTGCAGCAGCAATGGTTTCTGGGCGGGGAAAGCGCCGGCGGAAACCTGGCTTTGGCCGCTTGTTATCTGTTGCATCAACAAAAAGCCAGTTTGCCAAAAAAACTGCTTTTGTTGTATCCCGCCGCAAATTTGGACACAAACAAAACAGGGCCGGAAGTAGAAGATTTAATCCGAAAAGATGTGCTGTTGTCGCTACAGTTTACCAAAAGGGTAGTGGCGGTTTATTGCGGCAACCACGATGTAACGGACCCGCTTGTGTCTCCGGTAAATGGCGACCTGGAAATCCTGCCGCCCGTACTTGTACAACATGGCACAGACGATTTGTTGGTGCTAAGTTCTAGGGAATTAACACAAAAAATGGAAGCAGCCGGAAAATTTGTTCAATATGAAGAATACAAAGGCATGTTTCATGGGTTTGTCCTGATTACAAAACTGCCGGAATCCAAAATGGCCATTCGGGCACAGGTGAAATTTTTAAAAGCATAAAAAAAGCCACGCTATAGTTTAACGTGGCTTCGGTGTTTTCAAAACAAGCAACTTACATTTTAGCAGGGGCCGTTTTCTTTACCATTTTATGGTGTTTGGTTACTTTGTGGGTAACCATTTTGCTGGCTTTGGCACTTTGTTTAACAGAATCCTGCGCAAAGGAAACTTGGCTAAGCATTAAAACGGTAAAGGCTAATAAATACGAGGTTAGTTTTTTCATGATGGTTTTTTATGGGTATGACTAAAATTTTACCAGATAGTTTTAGCTACACTGGCTTTTAAAAAATAAGCAACGATCAGGGTAATTCCGGAACCTCTTAAAAACCCATCGGTCGGTTCAGAAATGTCGGTAAAATGGCCGATAAAAAAAGAGCAGATCAACAATAATAACCCAATAGGCAACAGCAGTTTCAACAAATTTCGCTTTCTCATTTTAGTAGTATTTTTTATTTAGGTTTTTTCTGTCAGGTTGATCAGAAAGCCTAAAAATAGTACTAATTTAAATTATTTCAAATAATTTTGTTAACAATTATTTATTGCATCCTTAATAAATTAATTACCTGTAAATACGCTTCAGCCTAAAGCAATTGTTTTATAAACTGTGTGATGCCGTTTAATAGCAAAGAAAGTAAAATGCTTCTTTTACCTGCATTTTTTTGGTATGCAATTATGCTGAAGCAATCGGGTTAAATGCTTCTTTTATCGGCATAAATTTAAGGGTTTAAAGCAATCAGCCTTTGGCTTTTGCCTGTACATCGGCTTCGCCTGCCGAAGCTTTTTTTTCTTCCTCCATTTCTTTGGACAAAAAGAAATTTAAACCGGTACGGATAACAGCAATTGCGCCGAGTTTGCCTATTTCCTGCCAGCTTGGCGCTACTGCGGTTGATAAAATATCGGCCCCTAACTGGAACTCCAACGCCAAAGCTAAATAACGAGCCAACGTTAAACGGATGGCGTTAAAATCGGTTTCTTGCTGCGAAACCAAAGCGCGCGCAAAACGGTAAAGCGAAATGGCCGAACCAATGCC
>CAXTKQ010000109.1:3392-3755 GCA_964244955.1 uncultured Sphingobacteriaceae bacterium
TATCTACAGTTAGGGTAGCGTTCATTATAAAGTATGTTACAGTTTACTAATCGGGTCTTTCGGCACGTTTCTGTTGATCAGCCAAACGGAAAATTTTTGTACAACAATCAGCACAATCAATATTCCCAGCGCGATCATAAACAGCGGTAAAGCCTGGCCGGTTACAAAAGCAAAGCTTAAAGCGGTTGATACGGCAGGCGGGTGCATTACATTCAGCAAAACCATAAAAGTGATGGAAACGATCATGGCCAGCAAAGCTGAAGTATAGCCCGGGCCAATCAATTTTAAAACCCCAAAACCAATAAAGGCGGCCGAAACCTGCGCCATCACGGCGCCGCTTCCGCTACGGGTGGAACCGCCGCG
>CAXTKQ010000109.1:3765-13287 GCA_964244955.1 uncultured Sphingobacteriaceae bacterium
TGTAAATGCTGTTGGTTGGCAAATGCGGGTCGAGGTAAATTAAAAAAGCGCTCGAGGCCAGCGAGGCAAAAAGCAAGTGTTGCTGGCTGTAAGCTTCCAACAAAAACAAAACAATGGCCATGGTGAGCGTGGGGAACAAGGCGAGCGAAATTTCTGTTTTTAAATCGAAACGTTTGCGCATGGAAGATCGAATGTTTGGATTAAAGAAATTTGAACGGTTAATGTTTGATCTGATTAAAGCAATACTTCTTTTAGCACCCAAAAATTGTTGTCGCATTAGCTTACTTTTGCCGACGATTGTTTTACTCACAACTCACAACTTACAACTCGAATGTTTACCGGAATTATAGAAACTTTAGGCACCGTTACCGATTTGTTTGCAGATCAGGGCAACTTGCATTTGACCATTGCATCCAACTTGGCGCAAGAACTCAAGATTGATCAATCCATCGCCCACAACGGCGTTTGCTTAACGGTTGTGGCCATTGCCGATGGTTTGCATACCGTAACTGCAATTGACGAAACGCTGAACAAAACCAATTTACGGCACTTGCAAAAAGGCGGCTTGGTTAACTTGGAACGTTGTATGCAAATGAACGGCCGGTTAGACGGGCACATTGTGCAAGGACATGTAGATCAAACTGCGGTTTGTACAATTTACAAAGAATTGGAAGGAAGCTGGGAATACACTTTTGAATATGATGCAACGCAGGGAAATGTTACGGTTGAAAAAGGTTCCATTTGTATCAATGGTGTAAGTTTAACGGTTGTCAATTCTCAACCCAACAGTTTTTCCGTTGCGATCATTCCTTATACTTATGAACATACCAATTTGCAGCAGGTAAAAAAAGGTACAATTGTAAACTTGGAGTTTGATGTGATCGGGAAATATGTAGCACGGTTGATGCAGCGTTAAAGTTGTGCGGCCAGTCCAATTTGCTTTCCGTTAAACCCAACTTGTACGTTTTTTAAAAACTGATTGAAAGTTTTGCCATGTTTGTTTTGGATGCCAAACATCGAAACATCAAACAATAACAAAAACGCGCCTTGCAAAATTACAGCATTTTCATAACCATGCAACCGGTCGGAACTTTTGCTGATGCCGCGCCTGTTTAAATACCATCCACCAGCTACATAAGCCACATCCAAACCGGCATTGATCAATAAAATCCGTTCTGTTTTATGTTGTTCTTGGATGCTTTGTTCGATAGAATATGGCTTGTTGGATGCTTCTTTTGCACCATAAAAACCTGCGGTTGCAATTCCAAGATTAACCACATTCCAAAAGATATTCATTTGGTGAAAATATTTGGTTGCACCTTTTGTCTTGTAAAAACCAATACTTCCGATGGCGATATTTGCAATTGCCCAACCGCCCAAAACTTTCATTCCGGTTTGGTTGATTTGGTTTCGTTTTTGGTTGAAGTTGGAAAGGGTATCTTGGGGTTTTGCATTGTTAGAAATAATTAATAAAAAGAAAAGCAGGAGTTTTTTCATGGATTTATGGGGATAAAAGAAGCATTGGTTGAAGCTAAGATATATTGATTGGGACAAGCAAAAGATAATTTTTGAATCAATTTACCACAAAATAGTTTTGATCGAACAAACAAATGTTTAAGTTTTACGTATTTTTGTACTATATTTATAGTACAAGATTTCTTAAATTATCTATCATGACTACATTAAGTATTAAAGTACCAGAAGGCAAAGAATCGGATTTGTCGTCATACGTTAGAAAAATTGGTGGCGAAGTAATTAAAGATGCTAAGAAAATAACTCAAGCTACTGAAATAGAACCTGCAGAAGACGAAGTTACACACGAATCTTTTTTTGGCGAAAATATCAAAAGGGTAATTCGCGCATTTAAGTCTTAATGACAACGCCTTCTAAGTTAAAAATCAAAGTCCAAATTGGCATAACGGCTATTTTGTTATTATTTTCTATTTATATTATTGCAACAGAACCAGCCGAAAGCGATAAATTAAAATGGGCTTTTGGTATTGTAGGGATCATTATCGGTTATTGGCTTAAATAGTATTCTTCCAAAAATATTTCAGAAACCCAGTACTCCTTCTACCAACTTTTCAACTCCGAAAACTTGCGCACCTTTTTCACAAAAAAATCAAAAACCACACTTCCTTTATAAAAACCAGCCGTTGATTGCAAGTTGTAATCAGCATGGCTTTCGCTTCTTACTTTTTGCCGGCCGGAATTTTTAAAGATGTGCCGGATAAAATTTTGGTGTGCTTTGCTGATCGCTGCTGCATCTTTGCGTTTGCCTTCGGAAACGAAACGCAGCATCGTTACAAAATCCAGCACAAAACGCATCGGGATCACGAACGCGCTTTTGCGCAGCCACAGGTTTTTTTGCAGCAACAGCAGGTTGTTACGGAAGTTGAGGAAAGTTTTAAAAGGGTTTTCGGCATCCAACGTGCCGCCGCCTAAATGGTAAACTTTGGATTCGGCACAATACATCACTTTCAGCCCCATGTTTTTTAAGCGCCAGCACAAGTCAATTTCTTCCATGTGCGCAAAAAAGCGTTCGTCAAACCCACCCGAAAGTTCCCAGTATTTTTGCTTGATAAACAAAGCCGCGCCCGACGCCCAAAGCACTTCGCCGGTTTGGTTGTACTGGCCGTGGTCTTCTTCCACTTCATAAAAAATCCGTCCGCGGCAAAACGGATAACCAAACGTATCTATAAAACCACCGGCCGCACCGGCATGTTCAAACTTATTTTTTTCCTGCCACGATAAGATTTTTGGTGCTGCGGCGGCGATCAGATTATCGCTTTCCATCAAGTTGATTACCGGCCCGATCCAATTTGGTTCCACTTCCACGTCAGAGTTCAGCAAAACAAAATAATCAGCCTGAATATGGGCTAAAACTTTATTGTAGCCACCGGTAAAGCCGTAATTCTGGTCGTTCAATACTGTTTTTACCTGCGGAAAATTGGTGTGCAAAAAATCAACAGAACCATCTTCGGAACCGTTATCGCCCACAACAATTTTCAGGTTTGGGTATGTGGAAGCTAAAACCGAGGGCAAATACGTTTTTAAATAATTTAAACCGTTCCAGTTTAGGATCACAACGGCAACTTTGGGCAGGCTCATCTATGAATATCTTCCGGTTTAAATTTCCATCTTTTGTGCGACCACAACCAGTATTGCGGTGCTTCCCGGATTACTTTTTCCAGGTATTGCACATGCAAATCGGTAATTTCGTGTTCGCTGCTCAGTTTCGGCTCGTTCATTAAAGGCACAAAGGTACAGCAATAATAGCCTCTTTTTAAAACGCGGATATCACAAAAAATTACGGGGTCGCCCGTCATCTTCGCCATCTTTTCAATCCCTAAAAAAACGGCGGTTGGCTGGTTGAGGAATTGCGTAAAATATTGCGTTTCTTCCCGCACCGGTGTTTGGTCGCTTACAAAAACGGTCAGCTTGGGTTCATTTTTTAAGGTTACCAAAGTGCGCAAAGTGGCTTTCATCGAAATCGGAATGGAGCCAAAACGGGAACGCAGTTTTTTCAGGAACGAATCAAAAACCTCGTTTTCCAGCGGTTTGTAGATAAACAGTTTCTTTTTCTCCGTAGAAAAACCTAAAATTTGCGCCGCCATTTCCCAGTTGCCATAATGGCCCAATGCACCCAATGCACTTTTTTGCTGGCTAAAAAAAGTATCCAGCAATTCGGGGTTGTTTAGGGTGAAATGCTTTTTGAGTTGCTGCTCTGAAATGGTGATTAATTTGATTGCTTCCACCATTAAATCAGCCAGGTAACCATAAAACTTACGCTCGATTTGTAGTCTTTCGGTTGCCGTTTTTTCGGGAAAAGCGTTCAACAAATTCTGTTGCACCACTTTCCGCCGGTAGCGCGACACATAAAAAAGGAGGATAAAAACAGCATCCGAAATCAGGTACAAAACCCAAAACGGCAGCAGCGAGAGCAGGTACAAAAAGAAAATGGCTACTTTCGTAAGTGCCTTAACGATCATTGTTTTGGCTGGATTGTTGAATACAAACTTAACTTTTATGACGGACAATGCCGCACTTTTCCCGCTGTTTTACTTGCCGCCCATTGTTTTTTTTACCGAACTGCTCGGGCATAAAAACAATTTTTTGATCGAGCAAAAAGAGCATTACCCCAAACAAACTTACCGAAACCGGGCGCAAATATATTCGCCTGATGGTGTTTTAACGCTGGTTGTTCCGGTGGCAAAAGGGGCAAAAAACCATCGTGTGGTCCGCGATGTAAAGATAAGTTACGATTTTAACTGGCAGCGTTTGCACTGGATGAGCCTGCAAAACTGTTACCGCAGTTCGGCTTATTTTGAATATTACGAAGCAGAGTTTGCGCCCTTTTATCAGCAAAAAAAGTACGGGTTTTTGTTTGATTACAACGAGGCTTTGCTGCATTTGCTGCTGAAACTGTTGAAGTTGAAGTTAGAATTGAAGTACAGCGAAGAATATGAAGCTGATTTTGCCGGGGCCGATTTCCGGAAAAACATCCACCCAAAACTGGAGTATCATTTCGAACAAAAAACTTATTTCCAGGTGTTTGACGACCGGCAGGGCTTCCTGAAAAATTTGAGTATTGTAGACCTTTTGTTTAACCAGGGGCCGAACGCGGTAAAATATTTGTAATGGCAAAAAAAGCTAAACGTTTAAAAGTAAAAACCCGCAAGCACGAAGAGGTAATCGGCGAAATGCCGGGTTCGGTAAATGTGCCAAAAGATGCACTGAAGCCACAGATAGAAATTTATTCTTACAACCAAAACGAGGTAAAAGAAGCAAAAGGGGCCGGTATTGATGTGGTGCTTAATCAGATAAAAGCTTGCAACAACCACACGCACTGGATTTTGATAAAAGGCCTGGGCGACCAGGCCTTGATCGAAGAAATTGGCGCTAAAATGGAAATCAGCCGTTTGGTTTTGGAAGATATTGTGCATACCCGGCAACGGCCAAAATTTGAAGAATACGAAGGTTATGTTTTTTTAACCAGCCGCGTGCTGCATTATCACAAAGAGGAAGACAGCGATAACTATCAGCTTTCTATGTTGGTGAAGGAAAACCTCATCATCAGCTTTCAGGAAACGTACGACGAATACTTTGAAGGCATAAAAAAGCGTTTACATGTCGGCAAAGGAATTATACGAACGGCCGGGCCGGGCTATATGGCGTATTCCATTACCGATACCGTGATTGACCGTTATTTTGAACTGCTGAACAAAATAGGCGATTCGCTGGATTTGCTGGAAGACCGTTTGTACGAGTCGCCTGATAAAAGCATCATGTACGAAGCGCAGCACATCAAACGCAGCATGATCCTGCTTCGGCGGGCAGCCTGGCCGGAACGCGACAAAATTAACGACATGATCCGGACGGAAAGCCCGCTGATTATGGCAAACAACAAGCCGTACCTGCGCGACGCCTACGACCATTGCATCCAGGTAATGGATTTGACCGAGAGTTATAAAGAGATCACTTCCAGCATTGTGGATATGTACCTTTCGCTCATCAGCAACCGTATGAACGAGATCATGAAAGTGCTTACGATCATTTCGTCCATCTTTATCCCGCTCACGTTTATCGCCGGGATTTATGGAATGAACTTTGCCAGGGTAGATCCGGTAACCAACAAAGTAATGCCCGGCAATTTGCCCGAACTGTACCAACCGCACGGCTACCTTTATACACTTATTGTAATGCTGCTAATTGCGATAATGCAATTTGTGTTTTTTTGGCGCAAGGGCTGGTTTAACAAAATGTAGTTTTTAAAAATGATATTGAAACATAAAAGAATAAATTTAGCCGTTGCTGCTGCCATCATCCTGCTCACGGTAAAAATTGTAGTTGCCCAAAACCAAAACACGCTAAAAGATCCTGCCTTAAAAGAA
Source organism: uncultured Sphingobacteriaceae bacterium (assembly GCA_964244955.1). Taxonomy (GTDB): domain Bacteria; phylum Bacteroidota; class Bacteroidia; order Sphingobacteriales; family Sphingobacteriaceae; genus Mucilaginibacter_A. Next base: position 9,660 of record CAXTKQ010000109.1, read on the forward strand.
GTATCGGGCATTGCTGCTTCCCGCATCAACAAAAACGTACTTTACGTGCATAACGATAGCGGCGATACCAGCCGGTTTTTCGCCATTTCGCCAACAGGGCAGTTGTTAAGCACGTTTTATTTTAAAGCCGATGCTGCCAACAAAGAAGCGAACGTTGTTGATTGTGAAGACATTGCCGTTGGCACAGGGCCAAAAAAAGGCAAAAGTTATGTTTATCTGGGCGATATCGGCGATAACCACGCCAACCGGAATTTGATTACCGTTTATCGTTTTGAAGAACCAGTGATAACCGGTGCCAAAACTTCTTCAGCAATCAAAACCGAGGCTTATCATTTAAGATATCCCGACGGGCCGCACGATGCCGAAACACTAATGGTTGATCCGGTTGGTAAGTTGTTGTACATCATCACCAAACGCGAAGATTCTGTTGGCGTTTACACCACGCCTTTAAATGCTTCTTTTACCGATACAATTTTGTTGCAAAAAAGGTGCAAGCTGCATTTTACCGGTTTGCCTTTAATGAAATGGGTTACGGCCGGCGATATTGCTGCCGATGGAAGCGAAGTGCTGGTAAAAAGCTATCAATCCGTATATTTCTGGAAGCGGCAAACCGGCGAACCCATTTGGAAAACCCTGCAACGCAAACCAGTAGAACTGCCGTACACAATGGAAAAACAAGGTGAAGCCATTGGTTTTACGCCCAACGGAAAAGGTTATTACACCACCAGCGAAGGCAAAAACGCGCCGATCTATTATTATTCCATACCAAAATAAGTGTGGTAAAAGAAGCATTGGTTTTTGTAAAAACTTTGTGCGCTTTAAACACTTATTCAAAATTGATGTTGCAACTTATATTTTTAACGGTGCGCCAAGCATTTGCAAAAAACACCTTTTTTGTTTTATATAATTAAAAATGAGCTTTTCCACAAATCAAAATCCTATACAAGCCCAAACTACAAACCTGCAAAACCAAAACCAAACCTGGTGGAAAGAAGCAGTAGTTTATCAAATTTATCCCCGCAGTTTTAAAGACAGCAACGGCGATGGCATCGGCGATTTGCGGGGGATTATCGAAAAACTGGATTACATCAAAAGTTTAGGCGTAGATGTAGTTTGGCTGAACCCGATTTATCCTTCGCCGAATTGCGATAATGGTTACGATGTAAGTGATTACAGAGGCATTATGCCCGAATTTGGAACCATGCAGGATTTTGACGAACTGTTGCAAGGCTTGCACCGGCGCAACATTAAACTGGTGATGGATTTGGTGGTGAACCACAGCAGCGACGAGCACGAGTGGTTTAAGCAAGCCAAACTTTCCAAAGAAAACCCTTACCGCGATTATTACCACTGGTGGCCTGCCGAAAAAGGAAAACCGCCATACCGTGATAGTTTTTTTGATACCGAAGGCGCCTGGAAATACGACGAACAAACCAACAGCTATTATCTGCATTATTTTTCGGTTAAGCAACCTGACCTGAACTGGGAAAACCCGGTGGTGCGCGAAGAAGTTTTTAAGCTGATGCGTTTTTGGCTGGACAAAGGCGTGGACGGTTTCCGCATGGACGTGATTTCCTACATCTCCAAAGACACTGATTTTCCTGAAATCACGCAGGAATACCTCGACAAAAACGATAAAGGCCGTTGGGGGATTTACTATGCCAAAGGGCCGCATTTGCACGACTATTTGCAGCAAATGAACCGTGAAGTTTTAAGCCAATACGACATCATGACGGTTGGCGAAGGTTCGGGGGTAACGATAGAAGAAGCCATGAACTTTGTGGGCGACGACCGAAAAGAGCTGGATATGTTTTTCCATTTCGACGGCATGTACATTGGTTTGTTGCCCGGCAAATACAAACAGCCCGACCCGGCCGGTTGGAAACTGGTTGATTTTAAAAAATTGTACAGCAAATGGAGCGACCTTTTTTCGGACAACGGTTGGGGAAGCATTTATTTGGGCAACCACGACCAGCCGCGGATGGTGAGCCGCTGGGGAAATGACTCGCCTGAATTTGCGGCGGCTTCTTCCAAATTGCTGCATACATTTTTGCTGACCATGCGCGCCACGCCTTATATTTATGCAGGCGATGAGATTGGCATGGGCAATATCAAATTTGACGGCATCAACGATTACCGGGACATCGAAACCTTAAACATGTACAAAAAGCTGCAAAAAGACGGCGAGGACACGCAAAAATACATGGAAGGCTGGAAGCTGACCGCCCGCGACAACAGCCGTACACCGTTTCAATGGAACGATCAGGAAAACGCAGGTTTTACAAGCGGCAAACCCTGGATCAAAGTGAACCCCAATTTTAGTACGGTAAACGAAGCATCGCAGGAGGCAAACCCCAATTCTGTTTTAAATTATTTTAAAAAATTGATCCGGTTCCGCAAAAATAACCCGGTTTTAGTTTATGGCGATTACACTTTGCTAAACGAAGACCACAAACAAGTTTATGCTTATACCCGAAGTTTGGAGGATGGGAAATTGTTGGTACTGCTCAATTTTTCTGCACAGGAAGCGGAATATACTTCGCTCCAGCCAATTCATACAAGTGCCGTTCTAATCAACAATTATTCGGGTTTAAAAGTAGGGCAGGAAAAGGTGTTTTTGAAACCTTATCAGGCTGTGATGATCAATTTTAAATAAAAGCTTTGCTGTTTTTAGGTGGATAAAAGAAGTATGGTTGAAATAAGTTTTCTCCCGTTGGTCAAAATGACAGCACTTTTGTCATCTTGAGGAAAGAGGGATCTTCTTTAAAAGCACAATTGATATAACAACCTAATATCTTATGATAAGCGGCCCTAACCCAGCCGCTTTTTTTTATGCCCTAAAAGAAGCATCTCCTCAAATTCCTGCTATATTGCTGGTGCTTTAAAAACCCAAAACATGAACAAGCTTTATACCACTGTTGCTTTTGCCGTTACATTTGTGATGTTGCTTACCGCTTCCATATATGCACAACGCAGGCGCACCACAAATCCAAACGATACGATTATTTCCAATTATAATCCGCAGAAACTTTTTTCTCCAAGTTTTTATACCGAAAAAGGCAACGAATTTCATTCGGCAAACGGCGCGCCCGGACCAAAATACTGGCAAAACAAAGTGGATTACCAGTTGAATGCCAAGTTGGACACTTCGGCCAAAACTTTAACTTCAACCGAAAACATCACCTACACCAACAACAGCCCCGATGCTTTGCCTTATTTATGGTTGCAGCTCGACCAAAATACTTATACAAAAGAAGCACGTTCTAATTTTGTAACCGGCCGTGCTGCTTCAGAACATACGCAAGGTTATCAGTTTGAATCGGTAGAAATCTTAATTAACGGCAAACCACAAACCGTAAATTATATAGTGAACGATACGCGGATGCAAATCCGGCTGCCAAAAGCAGTAGCGGCAAACGGCGGAAAAATCAACTTGCTCATCAAATATCATTATCAAATTCCCGGTAATTTTGGCAACCGCACTGATTATTCCGATACCAAAAACGGTAAGATCTATGAAATTGCGCAATGGTTTCCGCGGCTTTGTGTTTATGATGATTCGAGCGGTTGGGACACATTGCCTTTTCTCGGTGCCGGTGAGTTTTACTTAGAATATGGTGATATTGAT
>CAXTKQ010000110.1:0-13250 GCA_964244955.1 uncultured Sphingobacteriaceae bacterium
GTCCACCACAAAATTACTGACGCCGCGCCAAGGCAAAGTGCCGATATATTCCTTGTAATGCAACTGCACCAATTTGCCGCCGGACGTTTCTAACTGGTTTGCAATCCGCTGATCTGTAATCGAAAACATAAACTCGTTGGAAGAAATAGAACCTTGGCCAGCACCGGAACGGATGCCAGTTTGGATCAGCCGGCCTTCATTGGTTTTAAAAATATAGCCTTTTTTAACAATGTAATTTAATTCGCCTGCCTTCACGCCTTCGCCAAAAACAAAGAAATAGCGATAGTAAATAAAACCTGCTATCAATAGGATCAAAACAATAGAAATAATTGTTACCGGTCGTTTCATAATTCACTGATTTTTTACTGTTAAAAGAAGCATTAATGTTTGAATATTTATCTTAAAAACTTAAAATCACACCGCAAGTCCCTTCAATATTAACCGGTAAACCTTCCTGCAAGTTTGTTGCCGTGATTTGGTTTTGGCTGAGAAGATCTGTAAAAATATAATTTCCCGGCGTGGCCATGTTAAATTGGTTTAGCAAATCGTCGGTAAACTTTACTTGCAATTTCACTTCTTCGCGGTTAAAGTTAACAATAATCAGCAGCCGTTCCTGGTTTAAATAGCGCAAATACGGATAAACTTTGTTATTAAAACCGCGTTCCCATTCGTTTAAATAAAGCAAATCGTAAAATGCTCCGTTTCTGATCGCCTCATGTTCTGCGGTGATTTTCAACAAATTACTGTAAAAAGTACGCAGGGCTTTTTGCCCGTTGGAGAGTTTTGCGCCGTCCATTTTCCCGCCGTTCAGCCATTTCAAATGTTCGGGCATACTGCAATAATCAAAAATAGAAGTGCGGCCATCGCTGGAAGAAAAACCAGTTGTGCCTTCGGCTAGTTCGCCAACTTCCTGTCCGTTGTAAACCATCACTGGCCCTTGCGATAGGGTTGCCGAAACGATCATTGCCGGTAAAGCCAGCCAAGGGTTTCCGGCAAAATGGTCAGAAGCAATCCTGATTTCGTCGTGGTTTTCCAAAAAACGCAGCATATGTTCGGTAAAACCGTTGTGCTGATGCTGCCATTGGTCGCGTATTTCGTACACGTTGGCTTCGTACTCGTTCCGCATCAATTTTTTCAGCGTATCGTACAAACCAACTTTATCATACAAATAATCAAATTTCCCATCAAAAATGTACCGGCCGTAATCCTGCGGGTTGTAAGCTTCGGCAATAAAAATAAGGTTTGGATATGCTTCTTTTACCTGTGTAATTGCCCAGTTCCAAAATGCTACCGGCACCATTTCCACCATATCACAACGGAAACCATCCACGCCTTTTGCTGCCCAAAAAAGCAAAATGTCGCGCAGTTTAAACCACAAAGGCGGGATTGGGTCGAAATAAGTTTGCCTTCCGTTTACATAATCTACGCCGTAATTTAGTTTGATGGTTTCGTACCAATCGTTGATGGATGGCGCTTCGTAAAACACATCGTTGCCTGTTGCCTTTGCCGGAAACTCGTTGAACATACCATCCTTCAGCACGTTTTTAAATTCTGTCCCGCCAGGGTTTACGTCTCCCGGAACCCAAAACTTTTTGCCCGGCAAATAATAAAAATCGTTTTGCGCACTAAAAGCTTTTGTGTTATCGTCCTGTTCGCCAATATCAATTACGCCCTCCGGTTTTGCATCCGATTGATAGGTGCGCTCAACATGGTTCGGGATAAAATCAATAATGGCCTTCAACCCGTTTTGATGCGTCCGTTCCAGCAGCGCCTCAAATTCCTGCATCCGGTTTTTTACGTCAACGGCCAAGTCGGGGTCAACATCGTAATAATCTTTGATGGCGTACGGCGACCCCGCACGCCCTTTTACCACATCCGGGTCGTCTAATTTTATACCATAATAAGAATAATCGGTCATCGTAGCATGTTCAATTACTCCGGTAAACCAAACATGCGAAAATCTCATTTTCCGGATTTCTTGAAGCGCAAGGTCATTAATATCATTGAATTTGCCGCAGCCGTTTTCCTCAATCGAACCATAGTATTTATTGGTTGGGTTTTGATTGCCAAAAAGGCGGACCAACAACTGATAGATCAGCAATTTATGGCCGTTTTGCTGCGGGTTTTGGATTGATGCGTCCATGTTATAAGTAGTAAACCATACTGTTTTTAGGGCGATAAAAACAGTATGCGGTGAATCAGGATTTTTTGACAATAACCTGCTGCATCGCCGAAATGTTCTGTTCCTGATCGTAAACTTGAACTTTTACTTCCCGGTTAGATTTATTGCTGATTATTACACGATCTGCATAAACTTGAATATTTAATAAAACCTGTCTGAAGTTGATCTGGAACGAAAAGCTTGTCCACTTTTCGGGCAAAAACGGATTGAAGTGCACGGTTCCGTTTTTTACTCGCATCCCGCCAAATCCTTCTACCACGGCCATCCAGGTTCCGGCCATCGAAGTAATATGGCAGCCATCGCAGGTATCGTTGTTGTAATTGTCCAGGTCCAAGCGGGAAGTGCGGAGATAAAACTCGTAAGCCCGTTGCTGGTCGCCTAATTTTGCCGCTAAAATCGCATGGACACAAGGCGAAAGCGAAGATTCATGCACCGTTCGCGCTTCGTAAAAATTAAAGTTGCGGCGGATGGTTTCCAAATCATACCGATCCTGAAAGAAATAAATGCCTTGCAAAACATCGGCTTGTTTGATAAAGCAGGAGCGGAGGATGCGGTCCCAGCTCCATTTTTGGTTGAGCGGGCGTTCGCTTTCGGGCAAATCTTTTACCAAAATTTGTTCTTTGTCCAAGTAATTATCCTGCTGCATAAAAACCTGGTTCACTTCATCAAAAGGGAAATAAAGCTGACCGGCAATTTTATCAAACAGCGATGCTTCTTTTACCGCATCAAAATTGGTCTTGGTAAAAATTTCTGCAAGCCTTTCCGGGTTTTGTTTTCGAACGATTTCTACCGCTTCCGAAACATATTTTAAACACCAGGCCGCAATGGTATTGGTGTACCAGTTGTTGTTGATGTTGTTTTCGTACTCGTTCGGGCCGGTAACGCCAAGCATCACATATTGCTGTCTAACCTCCGACCAATTTACGCGTTGCGCCCAAAACCTTGCGATCCCGATCAAAACTTCTAAACCATTTGAAGCGAGATAAGCCTCGTCGCCGGTATAATTTATGTAGTTAAAAATAGCATAAGCAATTGCGCCGTTGCGGTGGATTTCCTCAAACGTAATTTCCCATTCGTTGTGGCATTCCTCGCCGTTCATGGTAACCATAGGGTAAAGCGCGGCGCCATTTTTAAAACCTAATTTCTCGGCGTTTTCTATCGCTTTTTGCAACTGGTCGTGGCGGTAAACCAACAAGTTGCGGGCCACTTCCTGCCCGGCGGTTGCCAGGTAAAAAGGGATGCAATAAGCTTCTGTGTCCCAATACGTTGAGCCGCCATACTTCTCGCCGGTAAAACCTTTTGGGCCGATGTTTAAACGGGCATCTTTGCCGGTATAAGTTTGTTCCAGTTGAAAAATATTAAAGCGGATGGCTTGTTGTGCGGCCACGTCGCCTTCAATTTTAATATCGTTCATTTCCCACTTTTCGGCCCAGGCTTCGGCTTGTTCCTGCAGCATCTGGCCGAAACCTTTTTCGCTGATCCGTTTTAAAGTTTCAGCAGTGCGTGCTTGTAGTTCTCCTTCGGGATGATTGAACGACGATAAGTTGGCCGCGTATTTATAAAGCGTTATCGTTTGTGCTTCTTTTACCGGTGTTTTTATTTCGAGGCCGGTAAATTTTTCACGTTCTATATGTGTTGGTTGGAGTTGAACAGGCCGATCATTCAACGAAACCGTAAACTGCATTCCGGTACAAACTACAAAGCCTGTTTTTTTGGTGCGCATTTCTACAAAGCTGCCGTTTTCGTAAAAACCTTTTGCGGTCTCGTCCCAAAATTTTTCTTCGTAGTTGGAATCCTGGTTGCTTACATCGCCGTTGATAAAAGGCGTTAAAGTAATTTCTCCGGAAAAATTAACAGGCGTTAAACTGTATCGAACCGCGCCGCATTCATCATCAACCATACTGCAAAAACGGGTTGCCTGCACTTTTACCATTTTGCCCGATGCCGTTTTTGCTTCAAAAGTCCGTTCCAGATAACCTTGCTGCATGTTCAGTTCCCGCCGGAAATGGGATACTTCATATTTGGCTAAATCCAAAACTTCGCCATCAATTTTGATTTCGATTCCGGCCCATTCTGCAGCGTTTAAAACTTTCGCAAAGTATTCGGGGTAGCCGTTTTTCCACCAGCCAACGCGGGTTTTATCAGGATAATAAACACCGGCAACATAGTTTCCCGGCAAAGTTTTGCCGGTATAAGTTTCTTCAAAGTTGGCGCGCTGGCCCATCCGGCCGTTACCCAAACTGAAAATGCTTTCAGAAATTTCGTGGGTTTCGGCATCAAAGTTTTGTTCGATTATTTTCCACTCGTGTAACTGTAAATATTGCTTCATGCTTCTTTTATACGGCTTTTAATTTTTCGAGGTTCATTTCGCTTAAACCGGGAACAACCAGGTTTGCTTTGCTTAAAATTTCGGGCGAACCGATACCGACAACTTTCATTCCGCCGGCCAAAGCTGCTTCTACGCCGGCAATGGCATCTTCAAAAACCACACAAAATTTCGGGTCAACTTGCACGGCTTCGGCACCTTTTAAAAAAACTTCGGGGTCTGGTTTTGCTTTGGAAACGTGGTTGCCATCAATAATGGCGTCAAAAAAAGAAGTCAATCCGGTTTTATCCAAAATAATCCCGGCGTTTTTACTAGCCGAGCCCAATGCTGTTTTTATGCCTGCATTTTTTACCAGTTGCAAAAATTCTTTGGCGCCCGGCAAAACTTCGTCAGGTTTCATTTTGCTAATCATTTCGGTGTACCATTCGTTTTTGCGGCTGGCCAGTTCGTGTTGTTCCGCTTCGGTTTTGATTACTTTTCCGATTTCCAGAATGATTTCTAAAGACCGGACACGGCTTACGCCTTTCAGCCTTTCGTTGTCGTGCAAGGTAAAGTTAATGCCCAGTTCATCGGCCAAACGTTTCCAGGATTTAAAATGATAAATGGCTGTATCTACAATTACGCCGTCGAGGTCAAAAATACAAGCTTTTACGTCCATGCTTTTTTTACCGGATAAAAATGGATAAAAAAGTCCATAAAAAAACCGGATGCCGCGCTTATTTGCACAGTAACCGGAAATTTTATTTTAAAGTTGAAATATAGGGGCTTACAGGTTTTTGTTTACCTGATAGTGGTTCAATTTAGCTTCGATAGCGGCGTTTTGGTTGCCCGAATAGGTTCCGTAAGCACTTACCAACGTTCCTTTAATGTTATATTTTTCAGAAGAAATGCCATACAAAATAGACATATCGGATGGATTGGTCATCCCTTCAAAACGGTGAAATTCATCAATTTCAAATTCATCCACTGTCATCTCGATGTTCTTTTCCCGGCATTGCATCCGGTCCTGGTCAACGTTAAAATCTTCCGTATAGCCACGTGAGATCAAATCGTTTAAGGCATCTAATAATGTTTCGTAATTTTTCATGTTATTGTCGGTTTAGGTACAAGGTTATGGCCAAAAGGTTTATAACAAAGCGTCGTTGTCTCGGATCTCGTTTCGGGCCGATTTAAAATTAAGGTCAATTTCTTTGTCAATGGCGTCTTTTAAATGGCTTTCTTTATCTTTGATGTAAGCTGCATTGGCGTCATGGTTTTTGGTAATCAAATCCAAAACACGGTCTTTTTCATGCTTGATTGCTTCTGCCGATTCTTTGACCGGGTACAAAGAATAAACGGTAAGCGCAAAGTAATTGCCATGGTCTGCCAGGTAAACTTCTTCTTTCGGATGGATTGTTGTATATTTTAAAGATTCGATGTTTCCGGAATAAGGCACCGTATAAATGGCATAATAAAGGGTTACAAAATTGCTGGTAAGGCTGCTGGTGAGGTTTGGCCCCAAAATATCGGCAGCCACGCTTTTCTCAAAACTAAACTCCTGGTTCTGCACGCTGATGTCCGAAGTTTTGATCTTGAAATCATTAAAATCGTATTTACTTGCAAAATCGTCGTAAACATCTTTTTTGATTTTTTTCAAGTCGCCTTCGTCCAAACTGTTCGAAAGCCTCAACGCTTTGACCATTTCGGGCAGCTTACGCAGGTTTTCATTGTATATTTCATCCAAACGGTGTTTAAATAATGCAAATTTTGGTACAGTCATCACTTTAAGGTTTAAACTTCGTGTATAAATTCTTTAACTTATTTTTTAACTTGTTAAACAATATTATGTTTTAGATTGGATTTTTTTATTTATGCTTGGCCTGTATATATTTACAAACATCCGGCGTTTATATAAGTTTACATTTTTGTTACAACTGTTGCAGGCAAAAAAAATACCGATAAAAGAAGCATCCTGTTTGTTGCCGGAAAAAGAAACGCAATTTCCGGCAACGGCAGCTAAAAAAACAAAATATGCATTTAAACGAATTTACAAAACATCCGAGGATTGTGATTATTGGCGGTGGCTTTGGCGGGATACAATTAGCCAAAAACCTCAAAAACCTGGATGCCGAAATACTGCTGGTTGACAGGCACAACTACCATACTTTCCAGCCCTTGCTCTATCAGGTGGCAACCGGAAGCTTGCAGGCAGAATCCATTTGTTTTCCGCTGCGTAAAATCTTTCACCACCAAAAAAACCTGACCGTTATTTATGCGAATGTAAAAGGCGTTGATGCGGCCAATAACACGATCAGCACCAGCGATGGCGATGTTTGTTACGATTACCTGGTGCTTGCAACCGGCTCTAACACCAATTTTTTTGGCAACGAGCAGATCCAGCATTACGCCATGCCCATGAAAAACGTAACCGAAGCGCTAAACCTGCGCAGCCTGATTTTGCAAAACCTGGAAGCCGCATTTGTAGAGCAGGATATGGAAAAAAAGCAGGCTTTGTTAAATTTTGTGATTGTGGGCGGCGGGCCAACCGGTGTAGAACTTTCCGGTGCGATTGCCGAGTTTAGGAACCATGTTTTGGAAATGGATTATCCCGTTCATCAAAAAGAGATGATGCAGGTTTATTTGATTGAAGGGAAAAAAGAAGTGCTGGCGGCAATGTCTGAACAAGCTTCGGTTGAGGCAAAAGCCAACCTGACCAAAATGGGCGTGGTGATCAGCAATGATGTGCACGTTAAAAGTTACGACGGCAATTTATTGACTATTGACAACGGACAAACCATCTGTACCAAAAACGTAATTTGGGCTGCAGGTGTAATGGGCGAACTGCCGGAAGGTTTTTCTCCGAAAATGCTGGCACGGGGGAACCGTTTGCAGGTAGATGAGTTTAACCGTGTTGCCGGTTTGAACAATGTTTTTGCCATCGGCGATGCCGCTGCACAAATTTTGCCGGACTACCCGCAAGGTCTTCCCGGTGTGGCGCCGGTTGCTATGCAGCACGGAGAGCGATTGGGCAAAAACCTGATAAGCCTGCTTAAAGGGGAAGAAATGAAACCGTTTGTTTATAAAGATAAAGGCGCATTGGCCACCATCGGCCGGAACAAAGCCGTGGCCGATTTGGGCAAGCTGCACCTGCATGGTTTTATTGCCTGGCTGATCTGGATTTTTGTGCACTTAATGTCCCTGGTCGGGTTTACCAACCGCCTGATCGTGTTTTTAAGCTGGGCTTCTACCTATTTTACTTATAATGGCGGAAACAGGCTGATCATCAGGCGTTTTAACACTAAGGAAATGAAAATTGATGTAAATGCCGATTGAGGGCCATGCTTCTTTTACCGGCATAAATGTGGTATCGGGATAAGTTTTTCAGGCCAATTTTATAGGCATAAAAACAGTATCAATGTTTTAAAAGGTTTGTGCAGGAGTTTTCTTCTTCTGCACAAACCCCTCAACAAAATAAAATCAGGAACGCGGTTTAAAGCCTTCAAATTCCATCATCTTCCGCGTTTCGTTTTCCGGGATGGAAACGGATTTATAGGTTTTATAATCGTAATGGATGCATACCGTTTGGCCGGTTGTGCAAACCTGCTCTTCGCCGGTTTCTGTTATTTTCACAATAACATAATCTACATCAAAACTGCTGTTGCCAATCCTTGAAGTGCGGACGTAACAAAAAATCTGGTCGCCCAATTTTAAAGGTTTCAGGTAACTTATTTCTGATTTTCCCAAAATCAGGTTCGTGTCGTCCCAGTTCCATTGGATGATTTCTTTAAAGTAATCCGTCCGGGCAATTTCAAAAAAAGTTAAGTAAACGGCATTGTTTACATGGCCAAAAGCATCCAGGTCAGAAAAACGGATGTTGATCGGGGTTTTAAATTTGTAATTAGCAGTAATTTCGCGCATTTTCAGTCAGTTTGTCTTTTAAAAAATAACATTAACGCCATTCTGTCATTAAACAGCCTTTGTTTTGCTAATGGTATTGTGTTTGAATAATGGTTTTCAGAAGTTAAATAAACAAAAAATAAAACCTATAAAAAAATGACACTCGTAAAATTTAACCCTGCAAAAAATGCATCATCTGTTAACCCATGGTTTACCGATGTTTTTGAATCTGTTTTTAACGATTCTTTGCTGACCGATCGTTTGGTGAGTCGTGTTCCGGCCGTAAACATTGCCGAAACAGAAGCTGATTTCCAAATTGAACTGGCCGTACCGGGCATGCAAAAAGAAGATTTTAAAATTGCGGTTGATAAAAATGTTTTGACCATCAACGCTGAGAAAAAAAGCGGACAAACAGAAGGCAAAAAATACAGCAAACGCGAGTATAACTATACTTCTTTTGTAAGGTCGTTTACTTTGCCTGATACCATTGACCACAGCAAAATCGAAGCAGCTTATACCGACGGTATTTTGAAACTGACAATTGCCAAAAAAGAAGAAGCAAAAGTACAGTCAAGGGAAATTGCTGTAAAATAACCATAGCATTATAGTTTTTTAGTTGGTTTATAGTTTAGTTTGATGAAAGGGTTTGCGGCCATGCTGCAAGCCCTTTTTTGTTTTAACAATATTTGAAATGAAATTATTTTTGAAGTACATGTCCTATTCGATATCGAAAAAAATGCAATGCTTCTTTTACCTTATAAAAATTAGTGCCTGTAGCAGCCTAAACAAACCACATCCCTTTGTTTGCCGGTTTTTATATGATAAAGAAGCATTAAAATTTTATTGAATAAATTTTAACAGGATTTAGCTGTTGAAAAATAATTGTACTTTGGATTAATAAAATTAAACATTAAAAAAATATTGATGTTGATGTAAAAAACCAACTTCAATAGAAATGAAAAAAACAAAATTAGTTATGCTTGCGCTTGCTGCATCGTTCAGCTTGGCGGCTTGCAATTCAAAATCAAACACCGGAGGCTCTGATACAGGTTCCGGTGCGTCGTCTAACTCGTCAACCGATACCAGCAGCACTTCTTCTACCACGTCTGGCGGTGCCGGTACAGGTGCAGGTTCCGGTACAGGTTCTACCAATGGCGGCTCAGGAGCTGGTGGCTCTACCACAACCGGAACTGGGGCAGGTGCTGGCTCAACCTCAACCGGTTCTTCAAACAGTTCAGGCGGAACAGGGACTTCAGGAACAGGTACAGGATCAGGAACCGGCTCTGGTACAAGCGGTTCAGGTTCTGGTAGTTCAGGCGGTGGCTCCGGATCAGGCGGTGGTTCTGGTTCAGGCGGTGGCTCTGGCAGCGGCAGCTAAGCTGTAAAACCTTGTTAAGGAAATGTTTAGTGAAAATCGGGCCTGGCGACAGGCCCTTTTTTTATGGCCGAAAACCAGCGTAAAGCTTAAAAAAGCAAGTCGAAATTGTATTTTAACTGCCGGTACAAATCCCTGGCCAAAACAACAAAGATGTTTCTGCTTTGTGTCCAGTTGCTCCGGCTCATGGTGCTTGGTTCTGCTGCCGAATTTATTTGCCTGAACAAAGCTTTGTATTGATCATAAAACAAACCTTTCCCTTTGTTTTTGATAAAGGCAACGCACATTTTGTATTCGGTTTTGTCGCCTTTCAAGCCTTCGGCATAACGCCCGAACTTCTCCAAAAACGTGCTGCGCCGCAAATGCGGATGGTCGCTGTAATAATATATTTTTTTATAATTGGTAAACCAGGGCTTGATCAGCATTTGCGAATAACCTTTTTTGTAAGGTTTTAAATACGGATACCTGAGGTAAGCGTAAAAGCGCACCAAATCCAATCCTGCGTCTTCTTCCATCATTTCTAAAGCATCCGAAAAATGGCCGGCAAAAGAAGCATCCGGCTCAAAATCTTCCTGAACGTATAAAGTATAAGGCTTTGTTACGGCATCCTGGCCTTTGTTGATGTTGTTGCCCAAGCCTTTGTTTTGCGCGGCGGTGATCAGTTTAAAATCAAAACGCTCCTGCAGTTTTTTTAACGCATCCAAATGTGCCTGCATGCTACCGTCATCAGAAACAACAATTTCGCCAAAAAAACAATTCTGCTTTTGGAAAGTGTTGAGCAGGTTTTCTAAAGACTGGCTTCTGTTGTAATGCGTAACCAACAAAGAAACCTGGCGGAAATGAAAGGCCATATATTAATTTTTATGCGGTAAAAGAAGCATTGGTTTGATCGTTTAAAATTTCAGCTTTAACCAAATGCAAATCAGGGTTTTTACGCGTAAAAGCAGTTTTAGTTTGGATTACAAGTTTAAAAGTTTTTGAGTTTATTGTTTGAACTTAGAAGGATTGCAAAGTAAATCAAACTGAAGTACTGTTTAAATTTTTCTTAATGTTGTTTTGGCTAAAGCCAAACCTTTATTCCACATCTACCACGGCCTGAAGGCCGTGGCAATTGAGCAACTTTGTTTTACAAATCCTTTTACATAATACAAAACCTACAGCGTCATGCTTTATTCATTGCCACGGCCTTTAGGCCGTGGATAAAAATGAACAAGGATTGGCTTAAGCCAAAATCCCAAGATGCCAAAGTTTTATGGCATAAAAGAAGCATGAAAAACAGGCAAGACAAAAATTTCAAACGCTCTTAATTTTAAGTTGATGAAAAAACAGGGGTAAAAGAAGCATTGCAGGTTTTAACACCAATTGCCGCTAATCTTTAAACTGCAGTTTCAAACGCTCCAAACGGTTGATAACCTGGCCGATTTTTTCCTGCTCGGTTTTGATGATTTTTTTGCGGAGGTAAAACGTTACAAACGCCATCCAGCCAATAAATGCCAAGTAGGCCAATATTTCGACCAGCAGCGGAACCGATCGAAGTATTTCGATCAAAAACAAGCCAAGGCCGATGCTTAACAAAACCGAATAAACATACAGCATTTTTCCGTTCATGCGGTTGCGGCCTTTTTGGTATTCTTTTAGTTTTTGCAGGTAAATGTTTACTTCAATTGTTGGGTCGTGCGAGGCAATCAGCCGGTAATCCCGGTACATTAATACGGCGTAAATTAAAATAGTGCCCATCGTAATAAAAATACCGGCATAAGTAAGCCAGGAATTGAACAGGAAAAACAGGAACAGCACGATCATGAAAATGAAAGTTGCCGCCATCATCAGGATGGAAACCAGGAGTTTTTGCTGGAGCGACTGCGTGCCTTTTTTTACCTGTTTTAATAAAACGTCTGCCGTTATCTGCTCTTTTTGGGGTTGTGCGGTCCACATCGAGCTTAGTTCTTCAAAGTTTTTCATAATGGTTGTACAGCTCGGTTAGTTTTGATTTGATACGATGGATTTTAACGCGCAGGTTCCCTTCCGAAATGCCCGATATTTCGGCAATTTCCGGGTACGGCACTTCATCCAAAACCATCGTAATAATAATTCTTTCAGATTCTTCCAGTTTGGCAATGCATTGGTACAGCAGGTCAACCTCTTCTTTTTTTCCGGATACTTCTTCGGGTTCGTTCTCTGCTATAAACGGTGTCAGTTCGTCTTTAGCCTGTCGTTTTTCCGACCGCAAATAAGTGAGGCAGGTATTTACGGCAATCCGGTAAATCCAGGTTGAGATCATGGACTGGTTGCGAAACTTGTCCAGGTTTTGCCAAACTTTGAGAAAAGTTTCCTGCATCAAATCATTTGCGGCCGCGCTATCGCCGGCATAACTGTAGCACAACCGGTAAATGCGTTTGGAGTTGGCCTCAAAAATTTCCCTGAAAGCGCTGTCTTTAGTTTTCACCTGAATTGTGGCTGGTTTAGGTTAAGACCCGGTTTATTTCAATATGTTACAGTACGAACTGTTTTTTCTCAAACCAATAAATTTCTGCTTCGGCTTCCGTCAGCATCGCTTCATATAAAAGCCCGTAATCGTATTGCAAGTCTTCATCCAACTTCAAAATGCAGGCTTTCAACTTCTCCACAAAACGATAAAAAATATTGCGCAAAGGTTTGTACTGCGTATGGTAGTTTACATAGTTGATGTAGTTATGGCAAAAATGCAGCAGCAGTTCGGTGCCAACCGTTTCGTTGGCAGCATAACGCATCTGGTTGTTCATCAGTGTGGCAATTTTTCGTACTGTTTTTACCACTAAATAATTGGTGCCGCTTATTTTTTTAAACTGCAGGTCCATTTCTTCCTTGTATTCTTGGATAAACAAATCCTGGTTATCAGCCCGGAACAATAAATAAGTAAGCAGTTCTTTGTTCTCTTTTTTGAAGCGTGCCAAACGTAAACAAAGCGCCAACAATTCGTTGCTGTTTAATTGCTGCAATTCTTTTTTTAGATCAGAAGAACGGTAAACGGTAGCCATGTCAGGAAATATTTCAACAAAATAGTAATTTATTGTAGTTTTAGCATTTACGTATTTTCTGAATGGCAAAAAGCAAACTTACTTTATACATTTTTTTAGCGCTGGTTGGCGGAATTTTGGCCGGTTATCTTTATAATGTTAAAACGATCAGCCCTTACAATAATAAAATTTACCGGGCCGAAACACAGGTTAAAGCAATCCAGCTTCAAATGCTGGCTATAAAAGATACCAGTTCTGCCGCTTATCAAACTTTAAAAACGCAAAAAGCGGCACAAAACAGTATCCGAAAAGAGAACGACACCATCCGCGAAAGCAAGCTGGAATATTTTACGATGTTGAGCGATATTTTTTTACGGCTCATAAAAATGATCGTGGCACCGCTGGTTTTTACAACGCTGGTTGTAGGCGTGGCCAAGGTTGGCGATATCAAAGCGGTTGGAAGGATTGGCGGGAAAACGATGCTTTGGTTTATTT
>CAXTKQ010000111.1:0-13148 GCA_964244955.1 uncultured Sphingobacteriaceae bacterium
GTGCAACGTAAAAACGTGATGAGCGGAACTGGTTTACCCGGAAAACTGGCCGATTGTGCCGATAGCGATCCGGGAAAATGCGAGTTGTTTTTGGTGGAGGGCGACTCGGCAGGCGGAACAGCCAAGCAAGGCCGCAACCGCGAATACCAGGCCATACTTCCTTTACGGGGCAAAATCCTGAATGTGGAGAAAGCAATGGAGTACAAAATCTACGAAAACGAGGAGATCAAGAACATGTTTACCGCGCTTGGCGTAAGCATCGGCACACCGGAAGACGACAAAGCTTTAAACATTGTTAAATTGCGTTACCATAAAATTGTGATCATGACGGATGCGGATGTGGATGGTTCGCATATTACTACGTTAATCCTCACTTTCTTTTTCCGTTACATGAAAGAGCTGGTAGAAGCTGGTTACATTTACATTGCCACGCCGCCATTATACCAGGTTAAAAAAGGCAAAGAAGCGCAATATTGCTGGAACGATACCCAACGCGATGCGGCCATCCAACGCTTAAAAGGCGGCGGCAAAGAAGACAGCGTACACGTACAGCGTTACAAAGGTTTGGGTGAAATGAACGACGTCCAACTATGGGACACGACCATGAACCCAGATACACGCACTTTGCGCCAGGTTACCATTGATAATGCCGCAGCCTGCGATCATACCTTTTCGATGCTGATGGGCGATGAAGTTGCGCCACGACGCGAGTTTATCGAGAAGAATGCGAAGTATGCTAAGATTGATGTGTAAATTATAGTGGTAAAAGAAGTATTGGAAAACCCTGTTCTGTTTCGGAGCAGGGTTTTTTGTTTAATGTTAAAATTTAGGTGGTAAAAGAAGTATTGGATGGACTGAAAATTTAAAGTCCGGAGGACAGAATTGCAAATCCCGGCCGATGAACAAATTTCAACTGGTGGATATAACCAATAATATAAGTTAGTGTACTACTTTTATCTCTGTAAAAATAGCATTCATAAAAAAGATATATTTATAAACAACTAATCATCCTTTAATCACAATGGCAGAAGTAACATATTTATTAGGAGCAGGTGCAAGTTGGGAAAGAATTCCTACCGTAATTGAAATGAGTGAATCGATAAAGAAAGTTATAAGCGAAATGACCAATATGAGAATAACCGGTTTCAACTATTTTGACCGCCAAGTTAGATTAGACAAAGATGTTCTAAAAGAACTCCCAGAAATAATTGAAGATTTAGAATGGATGAATACAAATAACGACTCTCACTCCAGCATTGATACTTTTGCTAAAAAATTATTTCTTACTCAAAGTGAAGATTTAAAAAAATTAAAACTTATCCTTTCTTTTTATTTTACCTATTTACAAATTACGGGTGTACCTGATAAAAGATATGATAATTTTTGGGCTTCAATTTTATATAGGCCTGAGTTACTTCCTCATAAAATTAAAGTTCTCTCCTGGAATTATGATTTTCAAATGGAGCAAAGTTATATGAATCTATTTAATCAGCCGAGTATTCATAATTCGCGACAATGGTTAAATTTGTTAAATTACAATCAACAGAGCGGAATTTTTGACGATATAGGGTTTGGAATAGTTAAATTAAATGGTTCTGCAGATGTTTATAAGGGAAATGAATCTATGTTTAATGAAAACAGGAACAATGCCTATGCAAGCAACTCAGAATCATTGATAACGCGGTATTCACTATTTAAAAGACAACAAGATGTAAAGACTAGACTTAGTTTTGCTTGGGAATCAAATTTAGTACATTTAGAAAGAACGATTAGCCCTTTTGTTTTAAGAACCGAAGTTGTTGCTGTTATAGGATATTCGTTCCCTTTTTTTAATCGAGAAATTGATATTCAACTTTTTAAGATGATGAAAAATTTACGTCTTATTTATATTCAAGATAGAGATCCATCAGCAATGAAAGAAAGGTTAATAGAAATACTCGATGATCCGAATAAAGTAGAAATAAAGCTTATACATGACTTAAAACAGTTTGTATTTCCAAAAGAATTAGAATTAACCTCCATTTAGTCTCGTAATTAAATTATACTGTTCTGCTGAAGTGCTTCAATAGAAAACAGATTTCGGCCAAATTTTAGAATCAGATGATTTAGCAGCGAAATCCCAAGCTTGCAAATCCCCGTAATTTTTTATTAATCAATATATTTTACCTTAAACAATATTTGGCAATAAACTGTAATGTTTAAAGCAATAAAAATTGTGAAGAATATGAATTTTTTATGAGCGAAGTTTTGCACCCGGCACAGTACGATATCTATACAGACCAGGTTCTGAACCTCGATAGTCCGCATTATAACATCGGGCTGTACATCAAGCTAAAAAGGAATTTAGACAAAGAAAAATTTTATGAAGCCGTTAAATTTTCCTATACGGCATTCGATATTTTTAAAATGCGTTTTGATTTTGAAAATACAGAAGGCAGTTTTTATCTGAATAAAAATTACGAGGTTTTTGATTTGGATGAGTTGGATTTTTCCAATCAGCCTAACCCAAAAACTGCTGCCCAAACTTGGATGCAAAACAGGTTCAATACTTCTTTTGTCTTGCAAAAAAAGCATGTTTTTTTTGAACAAGCTTTAATTAAAATTGCAGAAGATGAACATTGGTTTTTCTTTCGTTTTCACCATTTGTTAATTGATGCTTATGGGTTGGCCATTTGGGTTAATTGCATTGCAAAAAAATACAAGGCTTTGTTGGCTGCCAAAGATTTAGAACTTGTTCAACTTTCATATATTGCAGAAACCGCAAAAGCAGCGGCATACAGAAATTCTGCCGAATATGCCCAATCAGGAAAATATTGGAAAAATAAAATAGGCACCAAGCCGGAAGGTTTTCTTAAAAAGAACATCAATTTTAAATCCAAGCCTGAAAAGCAAAGCGGGAATTATTATTACCAATTAAGGACGGACCAGCAAAAGCAATTAGAAGAAGTTGTTCAAAAAACAAAATGTAATTTGCAACAACTAACCATTGCGGCACTGCTTGTTTATTTTGGAAAAACTTCGGCACAAACAGAAATGGTTTTTGGAATTCCTGTGCATAAAAGAAGTACCAAACAATTGCGTCAAATTGCAGGCATGTTTTCGGGCGTTTTGCCATTTAAGGGTTTTTTTCAAAAAGGTTTAAAGTTAAGCGATTTGTTAAATTGGATTGTAAGTTCGCAAAAAGAAGATCGTCCGCACCAACAATATTTGGTTGGCGATTTGATACGGTCATTAAACATCAATACTGCGGAAAGTAATTTATATGATGTGGTAGTCAATTATATCCCTTTCCAATTTGAATTGGATTTTGGGGAAGACATTGAACCAAGCGTTGGATGGTTGCAAAGCGAACAGGAAAAATTACCATTGCAAGTGAGCTGGCGCGATTACGGCAAACAGCAGTCTTTAGAGTTGGCACTACATTTTGGTTATGAATATTTTAGTTTGGAAGAAGCAACGTTACTTGCCCAACGCATCCTGTTTATTTTGGGGCAATTTGCTGGTTCTTTAGATCAAACTATCGAAAACATCGGCCTTATTCCTCCGCAGGAAAAACTTTTGCTTGATAAATTTAATGATACGTTTGCCCCCTTTTCAACACAAAAAACAGTTGTTGATTTATTTGAAGAACAGGTTTTAAAAAGCCCGGATACAACAGCCGTATTATTTGAAGAAGAAGTGCTTACGTATTTTGAATTGAACCTGCGCGCCAATCAATTGGCGCATTACCTCGAAAAAAAAGGTGTAAAAGCAGAAACGCTGGTGCCGGTTTGTATGGAGCGATCGGTAGAAATGATTGTGGCCATATTTGGTATTTTAAAAGCTGGTGGCGCTTATGTGCCTATCAATCCGGAGTATCCGGAAGAAAGAATACAATTTATTTTGGATGATACCGCAGCCAACATCATTGTAACCAGCAAACAAATTCGACCACACTTAAAAAACATAGGTAAAAGAAGCATCGTAGCAATTGATGCCGATTGGGAAGTGATTGGCCAAGGTTTGAAGATTAACTTCCAAAGCAAAATAAAGCCTCATAACTTGGCTTACGTTATCTATACTTCCGGCTCAACCGGCAAGCCAAAAGGCGTGCTGGCCGAACATAAAGGGTTGGTAAATTTTTGCAAAGCGGTGGCAAGCGAACTAGAACCACAACCCGGAGAACGGGTATTGCAATTTGCTTCGATCAGTTTTGATGTATCCTGCGAAGAAATATTTAACACTTTGTTGAGTGCCGGAACGGTTGTGGTCCCAAAAAAAGGAGACATTTTGTCCGCAGAAAAATTTCAGGCGTTTATATCAAAATACAAAATTGAACGGGCAACGCTGCCGCCTTCCTACCAATCGGTGATGAAAGATGCGTTGGGAACGTTGAAGACGGTTATTTCGGCAGGCGAGTCCATCAATCCTTCCATTGCCAAATTTATCCAATCAAAAGGAGTATGGCTGATTAACGGCTACGGGCCGACAGAAAATACCATCTCGGTTTGTATTGCCAAAAACCCGGTCAACAAGCTTAACAGAAACATCATTGGCAAACCGCTTGCCAATGTTCAGGTTTATATTTTAGATAGCAAACAGCAATTGTTGCCGATTGGCTGTACCGGAGAAATTTGTGTTGGCGGCGTGCAAGTGGCACGGGGCTATTTAAACCGGCCGGAAATAACGGCCGAAAAGTTTATAACCGACCCTTTTAGTCAGGATATTAATGCGCGTGTTTACCGGACCGGAGATTTGGGGCGATGGCTGCCGGACGGAAATTTGGAGTTTTTTGGAAGGGCAGACAACCAGGTAAAAATCCGGGGTTTCCGTATCGAACTGGAGGAAATTGAGCATGTAATGCAGCAAAGTGGCTTGGTGCGGCAAGCGGTGGTATTGGCGCAGCCAGACCGGGAAGGCAACCAACAACTGGTTTGTTATTTGGTAAAACACAACGGATTTGACCAGGAAAAGCTGATTGTTTTTTTAAGTGATCAGTTGCCCGGCCACATGGTCCCTACTTTTTGGGTAGAATTGAATCAATTTCCTTTAACTACCAGCGGTAAAATAGATAAAAAAGCGTTGCCCAAAGCAGAGGGAAGCGGAATAAAAAACAAAGTAACTATTGCACCTCGTACCAAGCAGGAAGCAGATTTGATAATTCTTTGGAAGAAGTTGCTTCATTTGGATGAGATTGGTATCAACCATAACTTTTTTAGCCTTGGCGGCAATTCCCTGCTCGCAATTAAATTAATAGCACAAGTAAAAAAGGGAACAGGTAAAAGTTTGCCGATAAAAAGTTTTTTGGAAAACCCAACTGTAAAGAGTCTTGCCAAACTTTTGGTTGAAAGTAATCCTGACGGTAAAACAGATTTATTAATTCCGTTGAAAACACAAGGTTGGAAAACCCCTTTTTACATTGTTTGCGGTGCTGGCGGAACGGCACTTCCTTTTTACGAATTTGCTAAAATGTTTGATGCCGAACAACCTGTTTTTGTTTTGCAACAACCTGTAAATTTTGATCATTGGGAAGGATTTCCGGATACGGTTGAAGGGATAAGTGCAATATATATTGAAGCAATATTGGTGCAAAACCCGGAAGGCCCGTATGCATTGTCCGGGCATTGTGTTGGCGGAATTATAGCTTTTGAAATGGCCAAACAACTTAGGGCGATGGGTAAAGAAGTAAAAATGCTGGCTTTGTTTGATACCGTGATTACTGAAGAGAAAAGAGAAGAACCAACTTTTACAAACTTTGATGCAATCTCAAACACCATTAAAAACTACGTTGATAAAGCTTACTCCAAGATCGGTTTTGAAGCATTTTTGTTAAGAAAGCATACCAAACATGCCATTCAATATAAATTAAAAAGCCTTCAAGCTTTTGTTCAAAAATTTTACAATCATCAATTGAATGAAACTGATTTACACGGTTTTAAAAGCATTGCCCAAAAGTATCAAACAACTTGTTCTAATTATTGCATTACAAAATATGAAGGCGATATGTTGGTGTTTTTTGCAAAAGACAGATATACTTTTGTAGATAAGAACAACAACATACTTTATAACAAAATTTTGTTGGATAACGCTACGAAACATTCCTGGGAAAGATATGCTAGCAATGTTAAAGGTTTTGAAATTGAAGGCGAACATTCTACAATCTTTGATCCAATTTACGCCAAAGAATTAGTAAAAGTATTACAACAGAATTTGGACCATGTAAGTGATTTGAGTTTAGTTTGAAGGCTTGTTTAAATTTCGCCTAATAAAATTATGTACTTCTTTTACCACCTAAAAATCAGTGCGTTGTGTTTTTGTCATGTCGGAATGTTTTCGCATTCCACAAGTTTGGCTTGTTGTTTTGTCCTGATGGATCCTGAAACAAGTTTAGGATGAAAGGCTAATGCTTCTTTTATCGCCTAAAAATGAGTGCGTACTTGTTTTTTAATTTGTTTAGATTTTTGCAAACACAACTTTTATAGGATAAAAGAAGCATTGCCATTTTTACTTGTACAAATTTAAACAGGCCCTAATATTTCAAAATCAGCTTTAATGCTTTGTAGTTGATAATTGCATCGTATCCCGCCAAAACATCGCCTCCTAAAACACCTAAAACCGGCCCGACGTTTAATTTTTCGTAAGCAATGTTAATGGCCGAAAGGTCTAAAACCGCAACTTCAATTTTGGGGATGTGGAATTTGCCGATGTAAAAATTAGCAATCGTAGTTAAAAAAGATTCCATGTTGTTGGTGCCTAAACCGGTGGTTAAATGCCCGGAATTAACAAATTCGCTTTCGTGCACCAGTTCGAGCAGCAGTGTTTTATCGAAAGCGGTTTTGGAAGCGCCGGTATCCAACACCAACTTAAACGGCTTTTTAAACAACACCACATTAATGAGTACGTGAAAACCGTTTCCGTTTAAATCTACTACTTCCAACGGAATGCTTTTTTTAGGCATATAAATTCTATATCTGCCAAAACTAATACTTAGAATTTTAATTTGAGGGTTAAACCAATATTGGCAATGCTTCTTTTATCAGGTAAAATTCAGTTTAGATTAAAACGGATAACCGATAGCCAGGTTGAAAACTGGTTTGTTGGTATTTAAACTGCTGTTGATGGAAGTATAAGGTCTCATTATTGGGAAACCCAAATCGGTACGCAACACCAAAACGCTTGCATCAAACCGTAAGCCGAAGCCAACATCGGCAGCCAATTGATTTAGGAAATTTTTGCCAAAACTTCCGCCCGGATAATGCGGTTTTGTATTCCAAACGTTACCGCCATCGGCAAACAAGGCACCATAAACAATGCTGAACAGTTTTGGCCGGTATTCTAAGTTCCCTTCCAGCTTTATATCACCGGATTGATCTGCCAGGAAGGAATTGTTATTGCCCACATTTTGAATATACTGGCCAGGGTCAACATTTCCCGGGCCGATAGACCGCGCCCTAAACCCGCGCAAACTATTTGGGCCGCCAATAAAAAACTGCTGGCTGTAAGGCAAAATGGTGGAATTGCCATAAGGCAAACCGGCACTTGCTATTAAGCGTGCTGCAATCTGGCTGTTTGTGCTTACTTTATGAAAAAACCTGATCTCGTTTTCCAGCTTAATGTATTGATTGTAAGGCGTGTTAAATATCCTTTTTATTTTTCCGCCCAGCGTATCCGCCCCGCTTGCCAAGCCAATAATATTTCCGGAAAAGCTGATGCGGCTGTTATAATAAACGGTATTGGTGCGATAAGTTTCGGTGGTGTTGGTGTACGTATAACTGTAAGACGGGCCGAAAGTAAACTGCGGGTCAATAACGTGTCTTAAAGCCGGGTTGCCGGTAACCGCAATATTGTTGGTATAAGCGGTATCTACTTTGGCCGGTTTTACATAAGTAATTGTAATTAAATTCAACTCGTGCGAACGATGTGTGCTTTCCCGCCATTGGTAGCCAAAAGAACCATTAAAGGAGTTTAAATTGTACAAGCCGCTGCGGTTTACAATGGAGTAGCCCACGGAAAAGTTGGTGCGGGGAATATAGGCATTGTCGTTTTTGAAATTGAAAGGGCTGATGAAACGCGGCCAGGACAAAGAGGCTTGAAAACCAACCTGCGACAGGGGATGGCCGCCACCGTATTGCCCGGAAACTTGTGCATCGGTGCTTCCGAAAAGGGTCAATGTTAACAGTTCTGCCCCTCTGAAAGTATTTCTGTTGCGAAAGTTTAAATTGAGTTGCGTACCGTTATAATTGGCGGATGTGGTACGGGCCAAAACATCAACTGATAAAGATTTTCGCGGAAACTGGGTCAGGAAATAATAAACATTTAACCTCGGCGAATCAGTGGAAACATCTTCAAACCTGTTTTTTACATATTTAAATGGGCCTAAATTGATAAAACGGCTTAAAGATTTGTTATGGTCTGCACGGTTGTAAACTCCGCCCGGCAGCAATTGTACGGTATTTTTAAATACAAACGGCTTAATTGTTGGCCTTCGTTGTATCACATAATAATTGTTGTACTTAACCGCTTGGTCGAGCATTAAAGAGGTATCTCGTAAAGAATAGTTTGGATAAACGTAAATGTTGTTGATTTTATAAATATTTCGGGCTTTTCCCGGTGTGGTATTGATCACTTTGATTGACATATCCACCTGGTGGTTGCCCACATCGGTACTGTCAACCACTGCATGTAAATCTTCCGGGGCAAAATAATAGAAGCCTTTTTCTTTCAAATTGGCATCAATCCTTTCCCGCTCGGCTTTGATCACATCCAGGTTATACTTATCGCCAACTTTTAGTAAAGACTGCTTTGCTATTCCTGCAATGGCGGTATCCAAATTGTCTTTTTCTGTTGGAAAACTAAGGGTTTTGATGGTATAGGCCGGGCCGGTGTTTACGGTATAAACCGCAGTGGTTTTTTTTGCTTTGCTTATGGTATCGCCTGTGGCCTGGGCCTGGAAATAACCTTCGTTTTGTAAACGGTTAACAATAATATTGGTGTTTTTGGTAAGGTCAACGGCACTTGCCAAAACAGGCGGCTCGCCAAATTTTGTGTTTAAATAATGTTTCAGCCCTTTTTTCTTAGTTGTTCTGGTAATGTTGTAAATGTAAAGCTTCGGCCTTAAACCCAAAATTGTAGTATTAGGTTTTGGGCGAAGCAAACCTGTCAATTCTCCGACCAAAGCTGTTTTGTCATTTTTCTTTAGGTCTTTGTTAGTGATATTTACTTTGCTGCCTACATAAAGCTTTTGTGCACCGGTTAAGTATTTGGTATTGCTGCAGGCACTTAGAAAAATAGAAATTAACAATAAATATATTAAAGCTCTGGTCATAGGTTTATTTTGAAGTTTGTGCTTTCTTGTCCTTCTTGTCCTGTTTTTGCTGGCGGCGCATTTCTTTAAGCTCTTCTGAAGTTTTAAAGATGTTTTTAAACTGGTTGTAATCAACGGTAAAGGAAAAACCAACGCCTGTTTCTACCACTTGGCCTTGTATTACAATGTATTCGTCTCGGCGGTAAGCCCTTAAAGAGAAGCGGCCGTCTTTGGTTAGTTTGTAGCCTACATTTACGTTACCGGCGATGGTACTGGCTTTTTGTCCAGGCTGGTTTTGCCCTTCCAAATTAAAATTATTGCCAACAGAAACAGACAGGCGGTCATTCAAAAAGCGTTTGGATAAAGCAACGTTTAAATCGGTGCGGTTTTGTGCAGTTCCGGTCGAGTAATCTTCTCCGGAAGTCAGGCCAAAGTTTAAATCAACACCGGCTATCGAGTTTCCTACAAGCTTGTTCAACTGATCTGACAACAAGCCGCTGACACTGTTCCGCACAATACCTTCCACACCGCTGCTTCCGCCCGAACTTTGCAACGGGTTATCACCAATAAAGTGCCCTAAAACAAGCACGCCCAAAACCTGCTTGTTCAGCTCGTTCGGGTCTTGCCTGATTTGTGCCAAACGCGCATCCACTGTATTTATAACATCAGAAGATACACTGTAGCTGCTGTCGGGCAATACAATATCAAAGCTGATGGTTGGTTTCATCAGCTCGTCTTTCAAATTCAGGTTCACATTAAATGGTAATTTTTGTTTGTACTGTGTTTTTTCTTCAGAACTCAATTGGTCCTCCACCAAATCAATAGGCGGTACATTGGCCACATTTACTGCTGTTAAGTCAATGTTGGCACTGGTCGGGTCGCCCGTCCAGGTAATGGTGCTGCCTTGTTTAAAAGTGAAATTTCGTTGTACTGTTGCATAAGACAAATTGTACGAGCCTGTATTAACAATATAAGTACCGGTTAAATTAATTTTACCGCTTGGGTCAATGCCTGCATTCAGTTGTGCTGCCCCTTTTATATGTACAATATCACCGTTGCTTTCATCAATAACGATGTTGAAGTTGGCATTTTTATTAATTGTAACATTGGCAGAAACATCCATTCCCGTAATATCGGACTTGCTAACAGAATCGCGTTGTTTGGCCAGCAAAATTGAATCTAATTTTGGGGCATTTTTGTTTACAAACTCTACCACGCCTTTCCGGTCTTCCACTCCCGGGTCGCTTTGCGGCAGTACAACAGTTAAATTCGTTTGGTCATTTACCGTTAAATTGGCATCAACTACCGGTTTGCTCATATCGCCGCGTATTTTGATGAGGCTGTTTAAGAAAAGTTTGCCGTAATACAATTGATTGTCTTCACGGGTAGAATTGATCAGCCTGAAATTATCAGTATTAATATCGAGGCCAAATTTAAAATCGGTAAAGGTTTTGGTATAAACAGAGCCGTTTATGGTTGCTTTATTTCCGGTAGAATCAACCAAAGTAAAATCATTAAAAGTTATACCGTCCCGGTTAAAATTGATCTTTTCATTATCCAAGCCAAAATACGAGTTGAGCATGGCTACATTAAAACCAACTTTATTAAAGTTAATATCACCGTTGACGTTTGGGGCGGAAGGCGAACCGGCAATTTTAACCTGGCCGTTGATAGCGCCCGTTGTATTGCGCAAATACCCTAATGTATAGCCTTCAATACTCTTCATGTTTAGCTTTACAATATCCAGGTTCAGGTCAATGTTGTTGTCTGGCTGGTTGGTATGGTACAAACCGGCCAGCCTTACTTCATTGCCTTTTCCGGTAATGGACACATTTGCAGCATAAGTATTGGCTTGCTGGTTGTTTACTTTGATGGCAATATCGCCTAAAGTATCTGCTTTAAAATTGAAGTCGCTGATGTTTAAATCAGAAGTAAAAACCGGGCTTGCTGCAAAATTGCTGACCAGTGCATTTCCGTTTATTCTTCCGCCAACTTTCAATGAGTCTTTTTCTGCAATTTGGGTTAAAGTTTCTATTTTAAAATTTTGGAAAGTAATGGCCAGCGGGCCGTTCAATTTTTGGTTTGTTGTATTTACGCTTAAAGTCTGGTTATTGCTGGTGATGTTAAAGTTGCGGGCCAAAATACCTTTTCCGCCAAATTGTATGGCATTGCCTGCACCAACTGTCCAAGGGTCATAATCCAGCACCAATCCGTTTTGCAACAGGCTAAATTCATACTGGTTTGTCAACGCTTTCAACACACCTGCAATGCGGTATTGCTCTTTTAAGCCCTTATCTTTTATGCTGACATTTACAGAAAGCAGGTTGTTTTGTGCGTTGCCGCTGATGCCGGTATTTAACAATTGGATAGATGAAGTTGCAATTTTATCCACACCAAAACTATAGTTCAAAGCATTGTTGCCCGTGTTGATCGCCAGCTTTAAATTGCTGATCTGGTTAGTGCCGTAAACCGTATTTGGCACGGCACCGTTCACCACCAAATCCCCGGCATCACTGTTAAAACGCCCTGTTAATTTAACCGGGTCTAATTGTTTCAGGTCAGGTACAAACTGCGTTAACAAAGGTGTTTTGGTGATAACAGCTTGAAAAGTAAAGTTTTCCGGCGCAAATTTTACCTTGGTAAAAGAAGCACCAGTATTATAGTATTTACTGATGGTAGCTTGAAGTGCTGTTCCAACTTCGGTCAGTTTATACTTGCCGCTCATTCGGGCAGTTAATATTTGTGATTTGATCCTTAACGAAGAACTATCGGCATTGGCGGTTGAAATAATACCAACTGAATCCAATTGAATGCGCTGCGTTCCCTGTACGATCAGCAAGTTGGTCAATTGGATATTGCCGTTTAAATAATCCGGGTCAGCGGTAGGGACATCGGCCACAATTTTGCCATGTAAACGAAGCGGTGTGCTTGAAAAATGCAGTCGTTGCAAATTAATGCTGTCTAAATTCAAGGTGGCATTTACCGCAGGATATTTGTTGGCCATGTTCACTTTGGCATTCAGCGCAAAGTTGATGTTCGGGTCTTTCATCCGCGCCACGGTATTGATTAAGCCGTTGTGTGCATTGCCCGTTAAAATCAAATTCCGGTAAACATAACCTTTCACATCGGCACGGATTAAATCTGCTGATAAAGTTGCATTTGCGTTTTTTACACTCGTGCCCGAACCTTTTACTTTGGCATTCAAGGTTAAGCGTCCAACGGTCTTTTCCTGTTTGATCAACCGCCCAACATTAAAATTGTCCATTTTCACATCGGCGTTATAAACTTCGCTGCCTTTTTTGCTGCCGCTTTTCATCCCGGCAATTGCGTGGATATTGCCATAACTGGAACGCAAAGCCATGTTGGTCGTAAAGTTTTTGATGCTTCCTTTAAAGGTGCCTTTTAAGCCCAAAGATTCCGGAAGTCGTACGCTGGAAGGGATAGAACCTGCCGGAGCCAATTTGGCAATATCGCGGCCGGTTGTAGTAAAATCTTTGATGTCAAGGTCAAAAAAAGCTTTGTCCACATTTGGCAAACTTTTTAAATGTGCCGAGGCAGCAATTTTGGTTTGGCCTAAGCCGGAAACGTTTAGGTTTTGAATCGTAAGGTCGTTTACCTTGCCACTGACCTTTCCGTTTACGTTTAAACTGCCGTTTGCGTTTCCTTTGAATGGCGGCGTGGTGGCCAAAGTTGGCACAAAAGCCAGCACATCTTTAAAAGCCAGTTTGCTGTTTGCAAAATTTGCATTCAGTTGCAGTTCGCCCAGATTGTTGCTTAAGCTGGAAATCGAAGGGTATTTTACATCAATAAAATCACGGATGATCGTTCCTGGCGTTTCTAAGTACAGGTTTTTCAGGCAAGACTG
>CAXTKQ010000112.1:0-6588 GCA_964244955.1 uncultured Sphingobacteriaceae bacterium
CGATTGTGCCTG
The DNA here is from genome assembly GCA_964244955.1 of uncultured Sphingobacteriaceae bacterium. Lineage (GTDB taxonomy): Bacteria > Bacteroidota > Bacteroidia > Sphingobacteriales > Sphingobacteriaceae > Mucilaginibacter_A. The sequence goes on from CAXTKQ010000112.1 coordinate 13, forward strand.
TGCAGAAATGAACCCGGCAAGCAGCAAAACGAACAGGCACAAGGAAATTTTTTTCATATTCGGTTTATTATAATTGGTGCGCTAAACAACGCATATTTTTTAAATATCATTGCCCATCGCCACAATGCGGTCAAACTCTTCAGCTTTTAACGGCATCACCGAAAGCCTGCCCTGCCGCACCAAGCTGATGTTTTCTAACTGCTTGTCGGCTTTGATTTCGGCCAGTGTAACCGGTTTTTTTAAGCTTTCGAACGGTTTTAAATCAACTACAACCCAATTCGGGTCTGTCGTAGTTGGGTCTTGGTAAAATTCTTTCACCACTTTTGCAATGCCTACCACGGCTTTGTCTTCATTGCTGTGGTAAAACAAAACCAGGTCGCCTTTTTTCATGTCTTTCAGGTTGTTCCGCGCCTGGTAATTGCGCACACCATCCCAAAAAGTGCATTTGTCTTCGTTCAGTTTTTCCCAACTGTATTTGTTAGGCTCAGATTTTACCAAAAAATAATTCATGTTTTTGCTGTTGTTTTGCTATGGGCAATGCTGTTTTTACCGCCTAAAATTTGGTGTCGGCAAATTAGTCAAAATCAGGAAACTAAGGGCATAACAAGGGTTGAAGTTTCAAATATCCAAAAGTTTCCACATCTTCGCTCTCCTTTTCCCGCTCCCAAAAAATCAAAAAAAAATTAAATCTTATCGGTATAAATTATTTCTTATTGCTCATATTCGGCAAACTTTTGTTTGGATAAAAACTTAATAAGCAATTGTAAATTAAAAAACCAACAGCACAATCACATGGACCAACCTTCTATTTTAGGTATCAACAGAACACAAGACGGCACTATTTCTATTTTTGATGGCGGCAAACACGTGGTATCCATCCACAAAGAACGCCTCACCAAACGCAAACACCATTGGGGCCGACTGGGCGATATGAAGTTGTACAAACAACATATTGCCGCCATGAACCGTCCTTTTGATCTGGTAGTTGAATGTTGGAGTGCCGATAATGAAATTGAACGCAAAGAAGAATACCACGAAGAGTTACGGACGGTTTTGGATTTGAAACCGAACGCCCGCATTGTCGAAATTTCGCATCATTACTCGCATTTGTACAGTGCTTATCCGCCGAGTGGTTTTGAAACTTGTGCCGTGATGATTATTGATTCGGTTGGAAGCCCTGTCGAACATATCAAATATGATTACCCGGGAAAAGAAGGCAAAACCGGTTTGTTTGAAGTGGCTTCTTATTACTATTGCCACGATGGTGAAATTACTTGTATTGGAAAACAATTGCACGACCGCGACCCGGAAAACCCACAAGGTTTGGGCAACTTTTATTACAAGCTGACCGAATGTTTGTTTAAAGGCGAAGGCAACGAAGGCAAGGTGATGGGATTGGCGGCTTATGGTAACTTGGATGCTTTGGATTTGCCTGAATTGGATGTACAAGATGGCGAAGTTTTTATCCCGAAAGCATGGCAGGAATTGTTCAAATCTACGGAGTACAATTTCAAAGATGAGATCAAAACGTTCCAGCAAAAAGCAGATTTGGCAGCCAAGGCACAAGATGTTTTCGAAAAAGCATTGATAAAAATAGCATTGTGGCTAAGCGAAAAAACGGGAACAAAAAACATTGCTTATGCCGGTGGTTGTGCCTTAAATTGTGTGGCCAATACCAAAGTTTTAGAGCAAGGTTACGATCTGTTTATCCCGCCGGCACCACACGATGGCGGCACTTCGGTAGGTTGTGCCATTTACGGCGCAGTTGAATGTTTCAAAATTAAAAACGAATACGACTGGCGTTTTGATTATTTAGGGCCAGACGTTAATTTGGAAGAAATAACCGAATTGGTGAAAAATTACCCGGAACTCAGCATCGAAAAACCGGAAGATTTGATCGAAACTTGTGCCAACCATATTTATTGGGGAAAGATACTTTGCGTGTTTCAAAGCCATAGCGAGTTTGGGCCGCGCGCATTAGGAAACCGTAGTATTATTGCCGATACGCGTTATGCCGTCAACAAATTTTGGATCAATACTTTTATCAAAGGCCGCGAATGGTTTAGGCCGATTGCACCTTTTGTATTGGAAGAAGACGTAAGCGAATATTTTGATTTTAAAGGCCGCACGCCTTTTATGTTGTTCACCGCTTTTTTAAACAAAAAGTACATTGATAAATTTCCAACTATCGAACATGTTGACCATAGCGCAAGGATACAAACCGTAAGCAAAGACGACAACGAATTTATTTACAGTTTGATCAAAAACTTTAAAGAAAAAACCGGCGTTGGCATCATCGCCAATACTTCTTTTAACGGCAAAAATGAGACGATGGTTGAAACTTTGACCGATGCTTTGAATTGTTTTTCCAAAAATGCAATCCACCATTTGGTTGTTCCGCCGTATATTATTTCCAAGAAAACAGAAGTAATCAATCCGTTGCAATTATCAAGTTATAAAGTTTAAGTTTTGAAAACATACATCTTGTCGCCACATATTGACGATGCAGCTTTTGGCTTAACTTGTACTATTTCCAAGCTCATTAGCAATCACGTTTCTGTTGATTTGATCAATTGTTTTACCATCACAAAATGGACAGGCGTTTTTGTATCCAAAGATGTTGAAGTGGTGAGTGCTTTGCGCAAACAAGAAGATGCAGCTTTTAACCAATACTTAGGTTCGGTTATCAAAGTTACAAACTTAGAACTTTTAGATGCGCCTTTGAGAAACAATTACATCCATCAGTTTCATCCGTTTAATGAAAATGAACTGAAACTGATCGAACAACTAAAAAACCATTTACTGCAACACGTAGATGGTTTGTTGTTTTGTCCGCTTGCCCTGGGAAACCATATTGACCATGTACTTTGTTTGGAAGCGGTGATACAAGTTTATCCAAAAATAAAAATTGTTTTTTTTGAAGACCTGCCTTATGCAAACCGCATTACTTTTGATGAAATAAAATTCCATGTTGACAATTTAGCATCAAGGTTGGATACAAAGTTTGATAGTTTTATCTCTAAATTGGATACTTGTACGGTTGATAAAAACCAAGCCATCCATTTATACAAAAGTCAGGTTGATGAAGAAATTTGTGCTGAAATTATAGCGCATCAAAATGATCTAAACGGCGAAAGGTTGTGGGGGGAAGCTGTCAACATTAACTTGTTGAAATCACTTTTAAACTAATTGTCAGTACTGTTTTTATCGGTATAAAATTGAGTTGGACTTTAAAACATATTTAGAAAGACAACCTATCTAATTTGATAAATTATTAAAACCATCAACAAGAATATAGTACAATTTGATTTAAAAAAGTAGTTGTACATTGATGAAAGCCGCTTAAATTTATGGCAGTAAAAGAAGCATATTATTTATTTGTATTCTTGTTGATATTTACAGTATCCGTACAAGCACAAACCGAACAAAAAAAGGCAGAAGGATTAGTTGGATATTATCTTTTCAACAAAACAAAGAATCCAAGTAATGCTGCAAGTTTTAAATTTAACCCGATTAAAGCTTTAAGAAGTCCTTTTGAAAATACCAAATTGTACAAAAACCTGCTGCACAAAGTAGATAGTTTGAAAATTGAAGGAAAGCGAATTGATGCAAGAATCGCAAAAATGAAAACCACTGCCGAACTAATGCAGGCCAAAAAAGACAGTTACCGGTTATCTAAAGAATTGACAACTGCAAGTGATGATTTAATTGATTATATAACCACTTATAAAGGCCAACAAACCGGTTGGATTTTAAAAACCTGTTATCCAATTAAAAATAAGCGCGGTGTTTATTCTTCCAAACAAAAAACTTTTTACCTCAACAAAGAACTTACACAAGTAGATTCTGCCAGATGATTTAAGCTGCAAATTTTTTGATAAGTTGTTTTGCCGATACTGTTTTTACCACTAAAAAATTAGCAAAAGGCGCAGCAAAAAATTAAAAATAAGCTATATTTGGAACGGTTAAATTAAACAAAAGCCCGGGTGGCGAAATTGGTAGACGCACCACTTTGAGGGGGTGGCGTCCGAAAGGATGTAGCGGTTCGAATCCGCTTCCGGGCACTCAATCCAACTTACAGTTCTAACTGCAAACCGTCATAAGCCAGCCTGATACTTTCAGGCAGCTCTTGAGAAACATCTTCGTACTTGCCTAAACGGTGGCTGATATGTGTAAAATAAGTCATCTCCGCCCCTATTTTTTGTGCAAATGCAATGGCTTCGGCAAAAGTAAAATGTGAAATATGTTTTTCCTTTTGCAAGCCGTTCAACACTAAAATTTTGCTTCCTTTTATTTTCTCCGTTTCTTTTTCGGATACTGTTTTTGCATCGGTAATGTAAGTAAAATCGTGGATGCGAAAACCAAGCACCGGCAATTTGTAGTGCATCACTTCAATTGGGATAAAAGGAATGCCGGCAGCCGTAAAAGGTTCAAGGCCAATGGTTTTTAAATTAATTTGGGGTATTCCGGGATATTGGTAATCGCTAAAAATATAAGAAAACTCACGCTTTAAAGCAGCCTGAACGCGCAGATCAGCATAAACATCAATAGCAGAATTTTGGAAATAATTAAACGCACGAATATCGTCCAAACCGGCAATATGGTCTTTGTGTTCGTGCGTAAAAACTACAGCTTCCAAGTGCTTTACTTTGGCCCGCAACATTTGGTAACGAAAATCAGGACCAGAATCAATAACCACATTTTTTCCGTTTTCTTCAATTAAAATGGATGATCGCAAATGGGTGTCGCGCGGGTCATCAGAAGTACAAACCGCACATCCGCAAGCTATCATAGGTACGCCTTGTGATGTTCCGGTTCCTAAAAAAGTAATGCGCACGTTAAAGTTTTAATAGTGATTATTTTGAAATTGGTGAAAATGATCTGCAGTAATTAACAATTTAGCTTTGTGTTCGGCAAAAATATAGTGCTAAAAGAAGCATTGCTCCGGCTAAAGATAAAACCTTTTAACGCAAATCTACCACTTCCACGCCCGGATAATTTTTTTTGTTGAAGCCAAAAATCGTGTCCGTTCCTTTGTAATCCGTGGCTGGCGAAGTTAATAAGTAAGTGTAACGGCTTCCGTTTTTATCAAAAATAACCGCACTGTAAATGCTGGATTTTGCTTTGTTGATCAACAACCGGATCTTAAAAAAAGGTTTCTTGCTGTCGGTTGGCGTCAGTTCGATCTGCTGATAAATTACGCCCTGCTGTTTCACTTCGCCAGAAAATAAATACTTGTAGCCTTTTTCGTAAATGGTAAAAATTTGCGCCGGGTTTAGCGTTTGCGACTTGTTGTCCACGTCGTTCACCTGCACTTCATTGTCTTTTTTAGCATACGTCCACTGCGTTTTTCCGTCGCTGATAATTTCCTGGCCAATGCTTTTTTTACCGCCCGAAAGTTCGTAAATGGTTATCCTGAACTTGTTGGTTTTCGGGTTGGCGATGATCGTTCCGCTTTGTTTAAAACTTTTAATGTTTTCCTGCGGGTTATCCAAAACATAACTAAAATCTGATTTGATGGCTGAAAACGACTGGTACTTTTTGCTTACCGCACTTAAAATTGCTTTTGCCTTTGGGTCTGTTTGTGCCTTAGAAACAGAAATTGCCATCAGCAAAACCAGCAAACAAAGGCATACTCTTTTTATCCTCATTAATTTATTTTGAATTGATGTTTGTAATAAATTGTTCCAACGCATAATCATCGGGCAGCAAAACTTCGCGTGCCTTGCTGCCTTCAAACGGGCCAACCACGCCAGCCGCTTCCAACTGATCAATAATCCTGCCTGCACGGTTATAACCCAATTTTAATTTCCGTTGGATAAGCGAAGTTGAGCCTTGCTGGTGCATCACAATCAACCGGGCAGCTTCTTCAAAAAGCGGATCACGGTCGCTGGCATCAAACTCTTTGGTTGTACTTTCGCCGCCTTCGCCTACAAATTCGGGCAGCATAAAGGCCGAAGGATAGCCGCGCTGGTTGCCGATAAAATCAGAAACCCGTTCCACTTCCGGCGTATCTACAAATGCGCATTGCAAGCGAATCAGGTCGTTTCCTGTTGACAACAACATATCGCCGCGACCTATTAACTGATCAGCGCCACCTGCATCCAAAATCGTTCTGGAATCAATTTTTGACAGAACCCGAAATGCCAAACGCGCCGGAAAATTCGCTTTAATCGTTCCGGTAATAATGTTGACCGAAGGCCGCTGTGTGGCAATCACCAAATGGATGCCAACCGCGCGTGCCAATTGTGCCAAACGGGCAATGGGTGTTTCCACTTCTTTGCCGGCCGTCATCATCAAATCGGCAAACTCATCCACAATCAAAACGATGAAAGGCAAAAAGCGATGGCCGTCCGTCGGAACCAATTTCCGGTTGATAAATTTTAAATTGTATTCTTTGAGATTTCTAACTTGCGCATCTTTCAACAAATCATAACGCTGGTCCATTTCGATACAAAGCGAGTTCAAAGTATTGATTACTTTCTTTGTATCGGTGATGATGGCATCGGCTTCATCCGGCAACTTGGCCAAAAAGTGGCGTTCGATTTTTTTGAACAATGTCAACTCCACTTTCTT
>CAXTKQ010000112.1:6598-12894 GCA_964244955.1 uncultured Sphingobacteriaceae bacterium
GAACAAATTTTAATTGCGAAGGATGTTTGCTGTACAAAAGTGAAACCAGGATGGAATTGATGCCGACCGATTTTCCTTGTCCGGTTGCCCCGGCAACTAACAAGTGCGGCATTTTGGCCAGATCTGCAATGTAAACTTCGTTGGAAATGGTTTTGCCCAAAGCAATCGGCAAGTCCATCGTGGTATTTTGGAATTTTTCAGTCGCCAGGATGGATCGCATTGAAACCATTTCCGGGTGCAAATTTGGTACTTCAATCCCGATCGTCCCTTTGCCTGGCATCGGTGCAATAATACGGATGCCCAAAGCGGCCAGGCTCAAGGCAATATCGTCTTCCAGGTTTTTAATTTTGGAGATACGAACGCCTGGCGCCGGGATAATTTCATACAAAGTTACGGTTGGGCCAACGGTTGCTTTGATCTTATCAATCTCAATATTATAATGGTTTAGCGTTTCAACAATTTTGTCTTTGTTGGCTTCCAGTTCTTCGTTATTGATTTGGATTTTGTTTGGCCCGTAATTTTCCAGCAGTTCCAAAGTTGGTTTTTTGTAAGATGACAAATCCAGTTCCGGGTCGTACAAACCAAATTCTTCTACCAGTTTGTTAGCTGTTGTTTCTACGGTTGGTTTTGCAACTGTAAAAACAGGTTCGGCAGCCGTTTCTTCTTCGGTTTCTTCCGGTTCGTCTTCAATTTCCAAAACCGGTTCCGGCGTTAAAACAACCGGTTTAAAAACTTCCGTTAGCGGGATTATTTTGGGTACGTTTACAGCTTCAGGCCGTTTTGGGGCGATGTTAAATTCAACGCTGTCGTTTGGTTCGGTTTCCGGCAATACTGTTTTTACCGGGTAATTTTGGGCGTACTTGGTTGGCGGAACAGCAGGTTCGTCATCCAGAACAATGTTGAGCGGACTGACTGGCGCGTTGTGCGCAAAGTGCGAAGCAGGAATATTTGGCTCTTCCGCCGCTTCCTTTTCTGCCAAAGTTGTTTTTAGTTTTCGCTTCGGCAATTTAAAATCTATATTATAAACAACGATGAGGAAAGTGAGCGCGGCAAAAATCAGCAAACCGGCAACGCCTGCGGCACCGATTTGAATTTCCAGCAAACGGTTCGTCCAAAAGCCAAATTCACCTTCCAAAAAATGCGGATAATCGGTTGTCATCCCATGAAAAAAACCAATGGCAACCGAGAAAAAAAGGATGCTAAAAAAAGCATAGCCCAAAGTTTTGCTAATCGAAAACAAACGTACTTTAAACAGCAACCGATAGCCGATCACCAAAAAAACCACGATAATAATGAAGGACGCAATGCCAAACCATTCGTAAATAAACTGGTGCGAAAGCAAAGCGCCCAGTTTGCCCAGCCAGTTTTGCACAACCGGATTGGTTACGCCGCTGTCCATCAGTTCTTGAGGCGTTTTCCAAAAATTGCCCCAGCCGCCGTTTGATTCGAGCACGTAACTCTGGTCGTCCTGCCAGGTAAACAGGTAGGAAGTAAAGGCGATGAGAAAGTACAGGCAGATAATCAGGAAAAACAGTCCTATAATTTTAGCAATCCGGCCGTCCTGCAAATCAAACGAAGGAAGCTCGGGCTTGGCTTTTTTAGTTTTGGGGAACATAAAAGGCGCCCCAGACTTATTTTCTTCCTTGATTTGGTTAGACTTAAACTGATTTCCTTTTGGAGGCATTAGTTAACAATGTTGATGTACAAAGATAAAGAATAGATTTATGGTTAATTCTTTAAAAACGGATACGAAGGAAATAAAAAAAGTGTTCTGTTTTTGAACACTTTTTTGAAACGTAAAAGCAGGTGAATTTTTTTAGCCTTATTTAACAACTGGAATTTTTATCTTTTTGGATTTTAGCATTTCTTTTTATAATCCATCTTATATAGAGAACATTCAGCAGAGATTGGAAAATTATACAATAAAAATCCCAGCTTTTGTAATTCGTTGTGCCATAAGATAACGTAATAGTAAAAATGAATTCGAAGAATAAAAAACAAATTACATACCGAATGTTTCTTTTTAAGAAATCAACCAGTATATTTTTTAATGAAAATAGTATATTTAAAATATTCACTCCAAACATTATGAACCACAAAAAATTTTGTTCAATTCAAAAACCTTTAATCGCTATAATTCTAAATCACTGCTCACTGCCATTATCGTCTTTTTTAGGTTTGTTATACCGATCGAATATCCATCTTAGAATAACAACATTAGCCAAAGCTTGCAATATTACCACGTAAAATGCTAAGCTTGTGTAATCTTTGGTTCCATAGGACATAAATATGGTGAGAAAATATAATTGAAAAAAGAATCCAGCTATATCACCAATATATTTTCGTATAAACTTAACTATCATTGCTATTATACTTCTTGCAAAAAACAAAATTAATTAAGAAGTTTTAAAGCCTACTGCAAAGCATTGTCGTTAACATTATCTTTTTTAGATTTATTATACCTATTAAATACAATTCTACAAATAACTACGTTAGACAAAGCTTGAAGGATGATAAGATAAAAATCATAACTGTTAATTGTACTGCAATTTATTAATTTGTGATTATTCCAACAAAATGTTTACAAAAAATTATAAAGAAATTTTATGCTTCTTTTACGAAGGAAAATTAATTAAGATATGATTAAAGATCGGTAACGCCGGAGCCGGCCCGTTTAATGTAGTTTCGGAAATCGAGCACGATGCCGGCAAAAAAGTAAAAAATAAGCGGCAAACCAACGGCGATAAAAGAAACATAAATGAAAAAAAGCCTGATCTTGCCGATAGAAACGTGGAAACGCTCGCCCAAATAAGTGCAAACACCAAAAGAATGTCTTTCAAAAAAGGTTAAAATACGTTGCAGCATATCAGCTTGTTTTTAAAAGTTTGTTTCCAATCCCGCAGGCCAAACATCGTTTTTTACTGCAATAATGGTTATAAAGTTCGATTATTGCCTGCGAGTTTCCGGCAGTTTCCAGTTTTACGCCTGCTTCTATAAAATTACTGATAATAAAATTGTTTTCGCAAGGCAAATTTTCTAATAGTTGCAAGGCGCGTTCGTGGTGCTTTTCTGATCGGTTTTCCTTCGCGTAAGCAAACAAAAAAACGGCAACGGTATTGATCAGGATATTTTCTACCGAAGCCTGTCCTAATTTTTTTGAACTTGGTTTGGCTTCTTTATCAAACTGGTAATGGTTCGTCCAATAGTTTGACGGATTTATGCCGTTAAAAACAGCATTGATAGTTGCAGCATTTTCGGCTTTTAAAATCTCTGCCAAAAAACGGTTTTGCTGGTGCATTAAAACGGCAAACTGTGCCAATCGGATGGTTGGAAAATTTGGTGGGCGCAACCGCAAAAACTTCCACAAGTGTTTTTCAATCGGCTTTAAACCGTATTTCTGTTGCAAAAACCGATACTCTTTTTGCAGGGACAAAACGTACAAATTTTCAGAAGGATCATTCAGAAAACCAGCCTGCCCAAAAATCAAAGCTTCGGTTTGCAATAAATTGTGCGTGTGTTTGGCGAGAATGTTTAAAGGAAGCGATTTGGCCAGCAGTTCAAAAGGCAAGGCATTTACTTTAAAGCCGAAGTTTGCAGCCAGTGTTTGGTAAAAAGCCTCTTCCCAATTGCCTTTTAAAAAAGTTACTTTTTCTAAAACTTGTGCCGATTTTTCTTCCAAGCGTTCGATCAGCATCCGGTCTAACCAATTTTTAAGGCTAAATTCATCAACATGATGAATGGTTTTTTGGCAGGGAAAGGCAACCTGTTCGGCATAAAGCAGGTTTTGATACCTTAATAACAGCGCATCTTCAATCCGGTCTTCCAGCACCAAAACCGGCATTTTCAAACCTTGCTGGTTCAAAATCTTTAGGTCGTTTTTATAAACCACGTGCAAAATCACGTTGTTGTACGAAGCATCCTGGCTGTGTTCGTGCCGCATCCAATCGGATGTGCGAATGTGGATTTCTACATTTCCGGCCCACAGCGTTTCGCCAATCCTGATTTTTGCGTTTTGAAAATCAGGGCCGGCATGATGATGCTGATTTCCGGTAGAAATAATTTGAATTGGAGATCCATCCGCAGTACTTAAATCCTGCTGGTTATACAAGCGGAACTTCCATACATAGTGGAGCAGGTCTTCTGCAAAAATCATTTAAAGCAATTTAAATATTGCTTTAAAAGTAGGTAAAATAAGTTAATAGTTAATGGCTGATAGATAATGGTTAATAGCTGATAGCCGAAAGCTAACTGCTGACAGCTAACCATTTTTAATCATAATAGATTCCACCACTTTCACCACGTCTTTGCACATATCGGTCGCGGTTTCCAGTCCCAGCAAAACTTCCTGGTATTTAATTACTTTGATCGGGTCTTTTTCGTTGTCAAAAAGATCGGCCACGGCTTTGTTGTAAACATGGTCGGCTTTGGTTTCGATGGCGTAAATTGAATTGCAGTAAGTGGTTATTTTGTCCACATGTTCAATGTCTTTCAAAGAATCAATCAGCGCGCGCAGTTCGATTGCAGCTTGCAAAATCAGATCGGCCAGCAATTGCATTGGCGAGGTAAACTCTTTTAAATCGTACAAAAACATGCGGTTGGCCGATTCGTGGATGTAATCCGCTACATCATCAATAGAAGAAGTTAGCGCGTGGATATCTTCGCGGTCAAAAGGCGTAATAAAGTTTTTTCCAAGTTCGATGTTAATGTGGTGCGTAACGTCATCGCCAATGTTTTCCAGCCGGTCTATTTTGTGGTAAAGGTCTTTGGTGTTGATGAAAGGCGTTTCAAACAGTGCTGTTTTTAAAAGCTCGGCCATTGCCACCACGTTTTCGGCAGCATGATCAAACAAAGGAAAAAAAAGCTTTTTGCCTTTTGGCGTAAAGTATTCTACAAGCGTGCTAAACATAGGTTGAGTGGATTTTACATTAAAGGTAAATGCTGCTATGTTAACAAATTGTTAAGGATTTAAAATTGTGGAAAAAAATGTAATAACTTTTGATACTGTTTTTACCGGCAAAAAATTTAGTTTCGTTTTACAGTTCTTGCATTCATTAATAAAGTTGTTACAAACCGCTTTAGTGCGCAAAAGCTATATTTGCACACATCAGAAAGCAAACTGGCTGTACAATTTTTATCCTTATTGCTGAAGTTTTTTGTGCCGCTGATTTTATCATCATAGCTATTCATGTTCTACCGGACTATTTTTCGCCAGGGGTTATGCCTGATGTTTTTGTTAAATGCCTGCCCTGCTGTTTTTGCACAGCAAAAAATACTGACCTTAAAAGAAGCTGTACAAAACGCGCTGCAAAATTATGGCACAATCAAAGCAAAGGCCAATTATGCACAGGCATCGGCAGCAACTTATAAAGCAACTAAGCGCGAATATTTGCCAAACCTAACCTTGTCGGGGCAGAACGATTTCGGAACAGTAAATTCTCAATATGGCCCATACTATGGTTTTGGCGGATTGGGCGTCGCTTCTGGCGGGCCGATTTTAACCGGACAAAACTGGAACGCTGCTTTTGGCGGCCTGTATTTGACCAACGTAAACTGGGATTTCTTCTCATTTGGAAAATCAAAAGAAAGGATAAAAGTAGCTGCAAAACAGGTAAACTTAGACCAGAGCGATTTGGTACAAGAGCAGTTTCAGCACGAAATCCGTGTTTCTGCCGCTTACCTTAATTTGCTGGCTTCCCAACAACTCAGCCGTTCGCAGGAAAAAAACCTGCAACGTGCGCTTGCTTTGCGCAATGTAATTGTTGCCCGCGTTAAAAGTGGTTTAAACCCCGGCGTTGATTCTTCTTTGGCCAATGCTGAAGTATCAAGCGCACAAATAGCCTTGACCAACGCACAGGATGTGGTGCAGCAGCAAGGCAACCAATTGTCGCAATTTCTCGCCGTTACGCCTGTAGATTTTGTTTTGGACAGCGCTTTTGTCAACCAAATTCCCAAAACGCTAGACACGGCAACCAATTTAAACATCGAAAACCATCCTACGCTGCGCTATTTTCAAAACCGGGTTACAATCAGCTCCGAACGGGAGAAATACCTGCATACGTTTAATTACCCAACTTTTACGTTGTTCAGCGTTTTTCAGAGCCGTGCTTCGGGTTTTAGCAACTACAGCCTCAACCAAACCATTTACACCCAAAATTATTTTGATGGTGTAAACCCAACGCGTTCCAATTATCTGGTCGGTGTTGGCGTAACCTGGAACCTCACCCAAATTTTACGTATCCATGAGCAGGTAAAAGCACAAAAGTTTACTTCGGAAGGATTAAAAAACGAATACAACC
>CAXTKQ010000113.1:0-12887 GCA_964244955.1 uncultured Sphingobacteriaceae bacterium
CCAGTTGCCCGACAGCCTGAAACAATACGCGGAGTTTTTGCCTAAAGAAGCCATTGTTTATTTTAAAGGGGATTCTACCGTGAGCATCCAAAAAACCAATGAAGAATCAACCACCATTATTACCGACAAAAAAACAAACTTTATGCGTGTTTTGCTGAAATCCCCGGCCCGGCAGTTTGTGGTGGATTACAACAAAAACGACCAGGCCGAAGAGATTGGCCAGCTTCCGCCGCACACCATTGCCAAGCAAAACGAAACAAAAACAATTGCCGGTTATCAGGCCACTAAGTATTTGGTGAAAGATAAATTATCCGATGAAACAACAGCGATGTGGTTTACAAAAGATATTTCCCTCCTTCCAAACTCTTTAACCATGATGCTGGATTCTGCTTTGGGCGTGCCGCTTACCTTTAGCATCAACCAAAACGGGATGGAAACAAAAACGACGGTAAAAGAAATCAAGTTTGGACCAGTGCCTGCCAATGTATTTTCTACGCCTGCCGGTTATACACAATTAACGCCGCAACAGTTGCGGCAGTTGCCGATTGGAAACTGAAATCTATAAAATTTTTCTGTTTTGGAATTTAAGATTGTTTGGTGATGAAATTAACTTTTGCCAAAATAATTTATTTTGTTCCGATCACACGATTCGATATTTTCTTTACTTGTAAATTTATAGTGCTAAAAGAAGCATCCGGAGCAGGCCAAACTATACTTGTGAAACATTACAATTTGATATTTACAGCAATACTGTTTTTGTCGGTACTTTTTTGTTGAACATACTTTATTGCCTGTTGCAATTTTTGGCCCTCACCAATTACAACTTAAATAACTTAAATTCGCCCCGTTCATCTACCGGCAAAACTTGAAACCATATTTTACAAGCGCTTACCGCAAGTTAAAGGAAACCAACATCATTTCCAACTTCTTCAACCTAAGCAGTATCCAGCTTTCCAATACCTTGTTGCTCATTCTCATCATTCCGGTCATTACCCGGATTGTTGGCCTGGAAAAATTTGGCCTCATCATGTTTGCCAGCCGGTTTTCGCAACTGGCCGGTACGGTTGTTAATTATGGCACCAATCAATCCGGGGTGAGGGATGTTGCAGCACACAAATCCGACCCTCAAAAACTAAGCGAAGTTTTATACCAGACTTTGTGGGTCAGGGCAATTATTTTTATAATTTTTGTATTTTGTTTGATTGGGGCAAATGGTTTCCATATCCAATATTACACTTATCTTTTATTGGCTTTGCCCATGGTTTTGGCCGAAGTTGTAAACCCGTTGTTCTTTTTTATTGGTGTTGAAAAACTGCGGGTTTTTAACCTGGCCAACTTGGTGTCCAACGTAATTTGTATCTTGTTGTTGATTGTATTTGTAAAAGGGCCGGCTGATGCTGCCCGGGTCAATTTGATTTTGGGTGGTGCCAATGTTGTAACTTATGTAGGTTTGCTGGCCTATATTGTTCCGCAATTTAAAATACAATTTTACCTGCCGCAAAAACACGAACTAATGAAACTTGGACAATATAATTTTTACCTCACCATAAACAATATTTCTGTCCAATTGCAGCAATCCATCATGGTTTTTGCGTTGACCGAATGGGGTAATACTTCTATACTTGGTGCTTATTCTTTGTGCGACCGGGTGATCGGGCAATGTAAAAACCTGCATATGACCATTTCCAATGCCATTTATCCAACCGCTGTTTATTATTACAAGCAAGGCATCCAAATGTGGAATGCTTATCGAAAGAAAGTAAAATATTTAGTTACAAGTTTGTTTTTTACAGGCTCTGTATTATTGTTTGTTTTGGCAGATTTTATTGTTTATACTTTGACCAAAGAACACAATGCCATGGCCATTATTTTTTTAAAAACGATGGCCATAACCCCAACTTTGGGCGCTATCAATTTTCCAAATGTGCTCGATCAGCTTTTAAAAAACAATACAATTTATATCTTCAGGATTGCCGTTATTTTATTGGCAATATCCATAATTGTTGCGTATATTTTGTTAAACTTTGGTGCTTTTATGTTTGTTGGTGCTTTTACCGTAATTATTGAAACCTGTGCTTTGATCATGTACGAATCTATCCTTCAAAAACCTGCCGCAAAAAATGTATAAGCCGGTTGCCGTAATTTTGCTTAATTGGAACACGCCTGCACATACTGCGCATTGTATCGTTTCTTTACAACATTGTTGCGATGCCAATTTGTTCGATATTATTGTTGCCGATAACGGCTCGACAGACGGCTCTTTGACTTTGCTTCAAAACCAGTTTCCGGATTTGATTTACATTGACAACAAAGAAAATTTAGGCTTCGCCGAAGGCAACAACCGGGGTTTAAAATATGCCATTGAAAACGGTTACTTGTATTCATTGGTGATGAACACCGATACTGAAGTTAATGAAGATATTGTTGCCAAATTGAGCATCCATTTAAGCCAGCATCCCGAAGCAGCGGCCGTACAACCTTGCATATTTTGGATGCATAAAAGAAGCATCGTTTGGAACGGCGAAGGCAGCTTTAACAAAGTGTTTGGCGTTACTTCTTCCAACACAAAAATTTCTAACCGAAACAATTATAAAAGTGTAGAATGGCTGACCGGTTGCTGTATGCTGATCAGAAATTCGGCTTTAACAAAAAGTGGTTTGTTTAACAAAAGGTTCTTTTTATATTATGAAGACGTAGAACTTTCTTTTAGAATGAGAAGCAAAGGTTATGAATTGCATTACCTGCCATCGTGCAAAATGTACCACGAGGCAGGCGTTGCGGCCAAAGTAGCGGCGCCCAAAGCCGAAGGTTTTCTCAGTCCGGTCATTCATTATTACATCGGCCGCAACCATTTGTGGTTTTTGCGCCGTTACGGAAATCCTGTCTTCTACCCCATCAATATTTTGTACAACGCTTCGTATTACGCGGCCTTGTGGTTTTATTTTAAGCTTCGCGGAAGAAATGAAAAAGCGGGTTTTTTAGTTAAAGGATTGAAAGAAGGGTTTTTCACGCCAAAAAACCTAATTTGGCCCGAAGAAAACTAAGCTTGCTGCTGTAAAAGATGTTGTTTATTTTCCCACTTATTTTTATTGCTTCTTTTATCCTTGCCTGCCGCGAGGTTTGGCGTGGAAACACCAGCGGCGTACTCATCTTCATAATTTTTGGACTTTCAATGTACACCACGGCCATGTCTGTTATTTTTACATTCGGGCTAAAGGAGGTGATCCCTTATTTACAGGTGCTAAAAGAAGTACTCATCATTACGGTACTGATTTTAAACATTGCCGCTTTAAAACACCGCCCGCGCTTCCATTTTATTGATTACCTGATCCTGGCGTTTTTACTTTACCTCATTGTTTACGCCATTTTGCCCATCGGCGAGCAGGGTTTTGTCAACCGGCTGATGGCTTTAAAAAGTGTTTCGTTTTATATTGTGGTTTATTTTGCCGGGCGGCTAACCAATCCGAATACTGTTTTTATCAACAAATATTTCAGCTACGTTGTGCTCCTGGCCATTGGCACGGCAGCGGTTTTGCTGGCCGAAGTAGCTGCGCAAACGCCTTTGCAGTTTAATTCGGGCTATTTTGATTACAGTTATTATTTTTTCAACCTTGATGCCGAAGGCCCGTTTGGGCTGAAGGCAACGTTTAGTTCGGATACGGGCTACATCCGTTTTGCCAGCTTTTTCACCAGTCCGCTTGAACATGCCGGCGCTACTTTGCTTGCCCTGGCGGTAATTGCCGGGCTTTATACCAGGGACGATAACAAAATTACCATCAACAGCACTGGTTTGCTTGCCCTGGGCGCCACGCTTCTATCCATCATTTTTGCTTTGTCGCGCGCGCCAATGGCCAGTTATTGCATCATGATTTATACGTATGCCGTTATCACCAAAAGAAAATTAATGGTCAATGCCATCCATACTGCATTTGCCATCGGCGTTGTTTATGTGGTTTACCTTTTTATACAATTTGAAAACCAGCACAACGACATCATGTCGGTAATTTTGAATACGATTGATTTTAGCGACCCGTCCAGCATCGGCCATCTGGCACAATGGGCAGAAGGCATTTTAGCGATATCAGAACATCCGCTCGGATTGGGTTTAGGCACATCAGGAAGGGTTGCGGCAAGTATCAGCGAAAATACCGGCGGCGAAAACCAGTACATCATTATTGGCGTACAGGCCGGGTTAATTGCACTGATTTTATATTTAATCATTTTTGTAATGTTCGTGCGGATAAGCTACAAGTGGCTGCCATCGCTAAAAGGAAAAGAACGAAAATTGTGCATAACCGTTTTTCTGATAAAAATCGGGTTTTTCATCTCTACCTTAACTTCCGAAATGGAGTCGTCCACGTATTTATCCTACATGAACTGGTTTTTGTCCGGTTTATTGATCAACATGATTATGCAGGTAAAAACAGCACCGGCACCCAAACCCGAATTAGCAGAAGCACATGTTTATTGAAAACCTGATCCGAAAGCTAAAGAACAACCCAAACTACAAATGGGAAAGCGCATATTCGTTTCGGGATTTGCTGGGCATCACCAGCGTTCGTTTGGTGCAACTTACACGAGGTTTGTTGTTGAAGCCTTTTTTAAAGCAATCGTCAGGGTTTGTTTTTTTGGGGAGTAATGTGAAAGTACGGCATGCTTACCAATTAAGCGCCGGGAAAAACCTGATTCTGGAAGACAACGTAAGCATCAACGCACTTTCTGCAAATGGGATTATTTTGGGCGATGATGTTTCTATTGCACGCGACGGAATTTTGTTTTGCACCGGCATCATTGCCCAAAAAGGAGCAGGAATTACGATCGGAAACCGGACCGGAATCAGTGCGCGGGTTTATCTGGCCGGACAAGGTGGAATCATGATTGGCAACGATGTTATTTTTGGGCCAAACGTGCAGGTGTTTTCAGAAAACCATAATTATGCAGATCAGGAAAAAACGATTAAAGAACAAGGCGTTGCCAAAAACCCGGTTGTTATTGGCAACAATTGCTGGATTGGCGCCGGGGCAACTATTTTGGCCGGTGTAACCATTGGTGATGGCTGCGTGGTTGCTGCCGGAAGTGTGGTTACCAAATCTGTTCCGGCAAATTCTATTGTGGCCGGCGTTCCGGCAAAAGTATTGAAGAACCGTTAAGAAATGATGAGTTGCCCAATGCTTCTTTTATCGCCTAAAAATGAGTAGGGCCGAAAGATTTTTCCAGATTGAACACACCAAATTTATACCGATAAAAGAAGCATTCCATGAATTTGATCTATCTTAAATTCAAACTAAAACGATGCGCAAACCGCTAACCATTGGCGTAGATATCCGCGATCTGCGCGTGGCCAAAACCGGCACCAAAACTTATCTGGAAGAGTTGTGCAAAGCGTTTAAACACATGGGCCAGCCGGAAATCCGTTTTCATTTTTTAGATACCGGCTTTCCAGTTTACACCGGCAACAACAAAATTTTAAAATGGGCAGAGCATGTTAGATACCAGCTTTGGAAGCAACTGTTTTTGCCGTTAAAAGCTTTTTCTAAAAACTGCGATGTGGTTTTTTGTACCGATAATTTTGTACCGCTTATCCATTTGGGTTATCAAACCGTTCCCGTTTTTCATGATGCCTTCTTCTTCGAAAACCCCGAAAACTATGGCAAATTGTGGCTTTGGCTCTACAAAAAAACGGCAGTCCCGGCAGCAAAAAGGGCAGCATTTGTAGTTACGCCGACTGAATATGCCAAAAAGCAAATCCATCGTTTCACCCAAATCCCAAACGAAAAACTGGTGGTGGTTTATGAAGGCCCAAAACCTTTAAACGAAACCAAAAGTAACAATCAACCTGAACATGTGCTAAAAACTTTTTCGATATTGCCTTTGCAATACATTTTGCACGTTGGTTCTATGTTCAAGCGAAAAAATATCCCGGTTTTGATTGCTGCTTTTGGCAAGGTAAAAAAAGCCGGGTTTGAACATTTGAAATTGGTTTTGGCCGGGCCAATCCCTTCGGCTGCAAATGAAACGGATTACGAATTGATTTTGCAGGCCATCGAAAAAAACCAGCTTCAAAACGATGTGGTGCTGACGGGATATTTGCCGGACACCGCTTTAAACCAGCTTTACCAAAACGCTTTGTTGTATGTTTTCCCTTCGGTGAACGAAGGTTTCGGGATACCAGTTTTAGAAGCTTTTGCCCATAACCTGCCCGTTTTGGTTGCCAACAATACCTGCCTACCCGAAGTTGGCGGCGATGCTGTTTTGCAGTTTGACCCCTTTGATACCGATGCTGTTTTTACCGCCATAAAAACAGTATTGAAAGATGCGGAACTTAGAAAAGAAATGATACGGAAAGGGCAAATACGTTTACAGGAGTTTTCTTGGGAAAAAACAGCCCGACAAATCGTTGAAGCATTCAAAAAAGCGGTTTAGCTGCAGCCTGTAAACTATTAGTCCTGCTGTTTAAACCTTAATAGGCACCTTTTAAAGCACTAAACTGTTTCAAAGTGTCGTGGTTTATTTTCTCCCTGCCGCGGTCAAAAAACCACCCCCACTTATTAAAATAGTAAATGGCCGACTTTAAATAGATTTTAAAAATTTTAAAATCTACAAAAGATTTTCTTTCATGGTCATGGTACACCGATACACTTGGGAAAAACATACACCGGTAGCCCAAATCTATTATCCTTCGGCAGATATCAATATCTTCGGTGTACATAAAAATGTTTTCGTCAAAAGCCCCTATCTTTAACAAGGCACTTGTACGGAATATGATAAAACAACCGGAAAGGAAAGGAACATTAAACGACCGGTTATAACCCGATTTCCGTAACTCAAAACGGTTGTCAATTTTATTTCTGATAAAATTAAACGGGATAAACCTGCGTACAATAAAATCTAAAGGCGTAGGCAAAAGTTTGGCTAAATATTGTGTCCTGCCGTCAGGGTATAAAATTTTGGGCATCACCGTTCCAATCCTTGGGTATTGTTCAAAAAAATCTATGATCGGTTCAATGACAGCTTCGTTATAATAAATATCCGGATTGATGACCGCATGAAATTTTGACTTTTCGGCTGCTTTACGAATAGCTACATTATGGCCGGCGCCAAAACCGGGGTTTAAAGGGTTAGCAATATATTCGATCCGGTCATCCTCGCCCAAAAACTTCAAATCCTCATTTGGGGAATGGTCAATTAAATACAACCGAACATTTAATTTGGTGTTCAAAAAACTGGCAATAGCTTTTTTTACTAATGCCGGCGAATTTTTATACAGAACAATAGACCCGGTAATATCAAACATGATTTCTATACAATAAAAATTACTTTAACTGTAATATTTATGGCATTAAAAAGGACGGGCTAAGTTGAAAAAAGATGGGCTAAACAGTTAATGCCAAGACGGTAAATTAATTCAGGAAAACATTACTTAATTACAAACTAAGAATATTCCCGTTATTGTAGAACGCGGTGATTTTGAAACTGTTTAAAAAAAATAGAAAAAGCATATAAATGTTACTTAACAAGTATTTTTACTTATTTTTTTGAATAATAAATTGAGTTTGCCTGGTTTTGTGGGGAGTATTGAACGGAAAATAGTAATCTGTCGACAACTTTTGTGAAGTCAACTTATACGAACGATGTGGCATAAACTTTTATTCCGGCCTTGTTTTTTAGGCTGATGCTTCTTTTACCCTATAAATTTTGTGCCCAAACAAATCAAAAACCAGCCAATACCAATTTTTATATGGTAAAAGAAGCATCGTGTAAAGCACAAAATAATAAGTTTAAATTAGTTTGATATTTATTTTTTTCGAATAAATACTACCGCATTGGTCAATAACTCAAAAATTTTCACCGATGTTTTTTCCCAATTGTACATACTTTTTAAGGCGGGGTAAACCTGGGTATCTTTGGCAACCGGAAAACAATTATGTTTGATTAAATTGGCAACCATCATTGCATTTTCAGGTTCAACACTTGGAAAGCGGTCAGTGTAAATTTCCAACAAAGCCGGATGGTTAGAAATGATAGTTTTTGTGCCGTAAAATGCTGCTTCTGCCGGCGGAAAACCAAAACCTTCGTACAAACTAATATAAATATGCAAGGCTGCCTTTTTGTACAAAGAACTCAGCGTTGCTTCATCTACATAATCCATAAAAAAAACATTTTTTAATTGTTGGTTTTTTGCATCTGCCATCAAACTTTTATAATACAAAGATGGCCTGCCTGCTACCACAAATTGGATATGATCTGGTTCGAGTATCTTTGCTACTTTTAAAAGAGTTTTGGCGTTTTTGTGATAATAAGATGCGCCTACCATCAAACAAAAAGGTTTATGATGCGTGATTTTATCAACCAAACCATCAGAAACAGCATTGGATTGATCCAGGATATGATCAACGCCATTTTTTATCACTTCTATTTTTTCCTGCTTTATTTTTGGAAAATGTTTCGTGATTTCTTTTGCGGTAAAATCAGATATAGCAATAATTTTGGCGCTGTTTTTTAAAATAATCGGTACGATAAATTTAAAGTACAAAAACTGAAATTTGTGTTGCTGCGGAAATTGCAAGGCAATCAAATCATGTACGGTTATGATTTGTTTTTTGCAATTTAAAGTACCGTAAGTTGCCAAGGCATAAACCATAGTATAATCGGCAGCAGCTTTGTTTAATGCAAAAAGGTTCCATAAAATTCGGTGGACAGACAAAAAACGCAAAAATATTTTATCAAGCAACGGCCCCAAAGAAAGCAGCCTGATTTTATCCTTATCAATAAACTTTTCAATCAATTTTGGATGGTAGCAATAGATCACAAAATCAATATTTTCCTTAACAAGTTTCGGTAAAAGTTTTTTTAACAATTCAATATTGTATATCCCTACGCCTGTTGGCTTTGCAGTGATCATAGAAGCATTTATAAAAATACTTTTTTTCATGGTGCAAGTAGTTGTCAATATGCTTCTTTTACCGCATAAAAAACAGTGGGCTTTATTTTATGATTTTATATGATAAATTCAGAATTAATAGTTTTTAAAAAGTGCCAATTAAACTTAAACAACTTCAACAGGCAAATCAGCTTTTTTTAATTTTTTAAGCGTGTTTCTTTTGATGATTTTATCAGTAACTACAGAAAAAAGAATCGGATATAATAGTTGGCTGCTGGAACCGGCATAAGCAATGGTGTTATGAAAATTTGCAAAGATGATAACGTTATAAAGCATGGCCATTCCGGCTACTTTGTAAGTGTTTGTACGTTGCAAAGCATAATAGTAAAGGTTTATCAAAACAACAAAATAAATAAAAAGAAACACCATTCCTCCCCATCCTAAGTAAGAAAAACTATAAACGTAAATTGTGCCTACATTAAGAAAAGGATTGATCTGGTGAAATTCAATCCCCCGCATTTGCAAAAGTTTGATAACAAAATTAGGTACACATTCGTGCATTACAAACCCAAAATAATCACCGTTTGGCGTGATGGTATAATCAATGTTGTTTTGAAGATTGGCAACCGGGGACGCAATGTACAGGTAAGACCAGTAAAACTCATTTGGCACCGGCCCTTTCATAAATTCTTCGGTTGCTTCTGACGCTCTGGGGACAAAAGTTGAATCGCCGTGGCCCGAACGTATATTTCCCATAAAACCGAACAGGTACAAAATAACAACTATCCCAACCAAACTTTTAACTATTATTTGGGCAGATATTGCTTTCCGGCTTAACAGATAAACGGTAAAAGAACCAAGCAGCACATTTAAAATATTGGCCCGGTAAACCAAAATGATAAAAGGAAAAAGGCATACAAAAAACAGGAAAAGCAGGTGTTTCTTTTTACTTGAAACATATTGGTGGAATAAATATACACAATAAAAAGTATCAAAAGAATCAACAAAAGTATGGAACGCCGGTATCCCAAAGGTATCTTCGTTGTAATCATAAGTTCCTTGGATTAATCCGATCAACGGTATTTTTCTAGAATACAAGGCTTCTATAAAATAAAATATATAGATCAGCAATATTATTAAACTGTTCCATTTAGAAACAGTTACCTGAGTATAAGAAAATGGTTTGGCAAAATAGATAACGCTGCCTAAAACAATACAAATAACAAAAGTAAATAGGTAAAACAAAAGAAGGTTTAAACCAAGTCTTGGATACAAGTTGGACCATTCTAAACTGTAAAATAAAAAAGGGACTATAAACGAAGCTATATAAATGAAATTAGGGTTGGAGATTAATTTTTTCATCTAAAAACTACTTACCCTCTGTTTGCAATGGTTGTTTGTGCAAACCCTTTCAAAAGATATTCTTCTTTTTCAATACATTTTAAAGCCGTTGAAAAAAAGTAGCCGTGCTTTAATTGTTGTTTTAATGTTCCAATATTTTTAAGCATTTTATCATAAGCTTCGACTGTAATTTGGCCAATGCATTGATCAATATCTGCTAAACTGTTGATACAAATCCCTAAATTGTTTCTTTTCACAAATGTGCTTAATGCTGCTTTTTGAGGTATGATTACCGGCAGGCCGGCAGCAAAGTAAAGTGAAATTTTATGCGGATTGTTATAGCAAATATAGTTTCCGTATTCGCCTACACAATCATTAATGCTATCGCCATCCCAAATTAGGCCAAAGGTTCCTTCCAGCTTTGTTATCAAAAGTTCGGGTTCAAAAGTCCCTTTCCAGGTTACATTTATTTGCTTAGATATTTTTGGGTTATCATTTGTTGGCCCGTACAAACTAAATTGTAATTTTTTTAATTCAAAAAGTTGATTAATAAAAGCGCCCCTGTTTAAGTTTCCGGCAAAAACAATTTCATTTTTATCCGCAGAAAAAGCTGCTGACCGGTCATAATTATTTTCTTCCTGATACAAATAATCAAATATTTGGATTGGAAATACATGCGTTGCCAAACCTTTGTTTTTCAACCAATCGGTCATTTGGTTGTTGTGGCTTATAACAGTATCATAAGCATTTAAGTATGCAATTTCTTTGCTTACCTGCTGATCTGATTGATGGTATCGTAGCGAATTAAGGTCATGGACGATACAAACTACTTTGCATTTTTTCGCTTTTAACAAATGTATAAAAAGCTTAAAAAAACGGTTGACCCCAACAAGCGGATATTGGGCAACAATAAGCGAACCTGGTTCGATCACCACGATCCAAGTTAATAATTGGGCAATTACTTTTATCAAACTAAACCCGATGAGATAAAGTGATTTATTAAAAGATAAGGAAATGTTTGTATAACCTTTGCTGTTCAATATTTGTACGCAATCTGTTACTGCTTTTGTGCCTGCATGTTTTAAATCAAAATTTTTAAGCTGAATATTAAGCTGATATTTCATGGAATGATTGATGCAACTATTTTAAAAATTTGTTTAAATCGAGTCCAGGCAATTTAACAAGTTTAAAGTTTTTTTAATAAACTTAGGGTTGATTGCCATGCTTTTTTTATGCCTGTAAAATTTGTGTTTTGTGTTGATGCAATGCATAGCTATTTACTAATTTTTAGGTGGTAAAAAAAGCATGTAAGCAAACTCAGGAAAATTTAAAATGAGGGTTATATAATCTTAAAAAAACGCCTGGTTGACCAGCAGCTTTTACTGTAAAAATCCTGCACTTCCCGGCTTACCGGCGTGTGTTCCAGGCTTTTGCGCAGCTTTAAAAACTCTTTTAAAGCCATGTAATACCACGGTATCGAACTGATGCCGTAATGATAAATGCTCTTTAAATTGTTTAGATAAACCCGGGCCACATACTTTGCACGGTCTTGTTCGCTAAAAAATTTATAAACAATGGCCATTTCGTTTCTTATCGAAAAAACCTTTAGCCTTTTTGAAGTCCGGTTGATGTTGCTGGTGCGATGGGTTACATGGCAATCTTCAAAATATTTTATTTTATAACCGGCGTTTAAACATCTTATCGCATATTCCCATTCGTGGGTATAAATAAAAAGCCATTCTGCAAAGCCGCCAATCTTGTTAAAAACTTCTTTGCGGATGATGGCGCCACAGCCAATAAAATCAATATTGTCCTGCATGTGGATGAGGTAATCGGTAGGAAAAGCGCCGCCGGTAACATTCAAAGCCAAAATCCCGGTATCTGGATATTCATCCAACACTTTAATGGCTTCGTCTAAACCGCTTTCAATATTGCTGTCATCGTCCAGCACAATCATATATTCCCCTTTAGCGGCTTCAAAACCATCGTTCCAACCGGCTATACCGCTGTTGGTTTTCCGTTCGATCAACCGGACACTTGGAAAAAATTTTTTTACCGAAACAACACTATTATCAGCGGAAGCATTATCAACCACAATAATTTCAAATCCGCTTTTGCCGGCCATAAGCTGCTGTGTTTTTTCCAAAGTTTGCAACAGTTCTTTTTCCCGGTTAAAATTTAAAATCACAAATGAAAGCTTCATAAATTATCGCTGTTTAATGTTATTGCTGTTTTTAGTTATGTTTTTTTTAAGGCTGTTTTTTTTAACAAGTTTGATACGTCCCTTTTAACAAATTCGAAAGCTGGTTTTGTGCTCCAAAAATACCGGAGAAAAGTCTGCTGGCTTTTTTCTGAAACCGGTGTATAAGCCAAAGTTTTTTTCATCTTTAAAAATTCGATGATGCCAATTAAATTATACCAGCTTTCTTTCAGTTGCAATTGCCTCAAACCTTTCATGCTGTTGATGGCTATCCTTGACAAATATTTCCAACGGTTTTTAGGGAAATATTTGTAAACAATGGCCATCTCGTTCCGGGTTACAAAAACCCGCAGGCGTTTGCTGCTCCGGTTGATTTTGCTTGCCCGGTGCACCACTTTGCATTTTGCAAAATATTTAACCCGATACCCGGCTTCTATGGCCCGCAAACCCAAGTCCCATTCGTGT
>CAXTKQ010000114.1:0-8046 GCA_964244955.1 uncultured Sphingobacteriaceae bacterium
CCCCATAATTTATGGCCATGATAATTTTTATTGATACTGTTTTTATCGGTATAAATTTGTAGTTAACTTCTTAAAATTGACCTTTTAAAAATTAAATTATTGTAAAGCTTGTTCTAAGTTTAAGCCTTGTTTTCACCCAAACCGCTTAAAGGGATCAATGCTTCTTTTACCATATAAAAATTGGTGTTGATGATATTTCGACCGATCATCAAACACCAATTTTTGCACTTATTTTTCCCTGGATACAAACTTGTGGAAAGTGCTGATTTCACCGTCTTTCTTTTTGTCCTGGTACAAAAAGTCCAACTTGTTTTTCTCGAAGTTCTTAAAAAAATCGTCCCAACTGATCTCTTCAAAACGGTCGTCGGCATCACTGTGTTTTGGGAAGTGGATTCGGATCACGCCGTCATCTTCTTCTTTGCCGGTTGATTTTATTTTCGCCGGGATGCCTTCGCGTTCTTCGGTCCATTTTTGGATTTTTTTGTGATCGTGGGTTTGTGCTGATGTACTCATAATCTTAAGTTTTTTTGTTAAGGTAACAACGCCACTGTTTTAAGTGTTTTTATGGGATGGATTTTTTGAGGGAAGGTTGAATGCTTCTTTTATGCCATCAAAATTGGTGTCTTGTAGGTTTGGCTAAAGCCAATTTTTTGTTTCATTTTATCCACGGCCTAAAGGCTGCGGCAATTCATAAAGCACTGTTTTGTAGAACGGTTGTTATCAAAAAGATAGTTCCAACATTTAAAATTCCTTGCGTAAACGCACCACTTGTCCCCCGCCGGAAGCTAAAACCGTGTTTAAACTAGTTTGGTTAGTTACCTTTTGTACCACTTTTACCAAATGGTTGGGGTTGATGTTGGCATCCGGCGCATCACTGTAAACCTCGGCGGTGTAATTTCCTTTGGGCAAAAAGGACAATGGTGTATTTAAGTTTCGTGCCGTATTGCTGTTGATGGTGCCCAAATACCAATCACTGCCTTTGCGCCTGGCAATGGTGATATACTCGCTTAGTTTTGCGTTTACGGCTTTGGTTTCGTCCCAGGTAATTGGTACTTCTTTTAAAAACTCAAATCCCGGCTGCCCGATGTAAGCATCCGGATAATCGCAAACCATACCTTGCTCGTTCTCCAAAACTACATACATCGCCAGCATGTGGCATCGCGTACCGGGAACCATCGGCGCGGTGTAATGTACTTTAAAAGTAGCCGGATTAGCTGCCCGAAAACCACCCAAATGATAATCCGTTGAACCGGCAAGCCCGCGCGTAAACGGGATGTTGATATCGGCATCCGGCGTAACGATGTTGTTCCATTTGTTGTTTTCGTAGTTTAAAGTTCCTTCGCGCGTAAACTCGTTTGGATAAGTGCGGTTTAAACCGGTTGGTTTGTAAGCGCCATGAAACTGGATGTGTAAATGGTGCTGCGCCGCTTTTTGCAATATCTCTTCCTGCATGTTTACCATTTCCTGGTCGTCGCGGTCCATAAAATCGCACATCAAACCTTTGATGCCCCATTTTTCGTACTGCGCAAAAGTTTCTTCCAGTTTTGGGTACAAAGCAGCAAAATGTACCCAAACCCGGATGCCAACGCCAACCTTTTTTGCCGAATCGCAAAGTTGCTGCATATCCAAACCGGGGACAGCTTTGGCAGGATCGGCGTGCGGGCCGGGCATAAAGTTGGCGCCATCGTTTACGTACCATTCGTGCAAACCATATTCAACCACGGTATGGTAAGCAATGCTGTTTTTAGCACAGAAATTTACGTAATACATATTGGTTTCGTAATTGTTGCCAGGCGCAAAGGAAGTATCAGGCGTAACGTTTCCATTCCACCACGGGAAAGTCGTTTTGCCCGGTTTTATCCAGGAAACATCTTTGATCTGGCAGGGATCGCTTAAATTGGTCAATAGGTTTGATTCGATCAAAGTCCCCATCCGATCACCAATCATCATTACCCGCCAGGGGCTTTGGTGCGGCAGTTTTGCCTTTACTTTGATAGCCGTTTGGTTGGGCAAAGGCGAAATAACACTTTGCAAAACGCCCTGATGTTTTACCAAATACATGCCGCCGTAATCGCGCAAATTAGCTTCGGTTATTGCCATAAAAATTCCTTTTGGGAAGGAAAATAAAGTTGGCAGATCCATCAATGTATCCGCCTTAATCTCGCTCAGATGCAGTTTGCTGTAAATCCCTTCGTGCGAAGTGGTGTAATTTTCGCGAAAAAGCGTCAGCACAATTGGGTTTTGGCTAAGGTTGAACGTGTTGGCTTCATCGGTAATGTTTACGTTTTTCCATTGTTGTTGCTGTGGAATGCGGTAACGAAAAGCGGCACCATCATTAAAAACTTTTACTTCAACCTGAATCTGTCGTTTCAACCCGCTTTTTTCGGAGACCGAAACCAAAAGCTGGTTGCATCCACTGTGTACCTTGCTGTTTTTACCCACAATTAATTGGTAGTTTTCTTCGAGGTGTTGGGTTTGATGCTTCTCCAATTTCAAATGATTTGCAAATGCGCCGCCCTCCTGAAAGCTGATGTTTAAACGGGAATTGTTAAGCAGCACATTTCCTTTATAGGAAACCTTGTAAACCAAACCGGATTGGTCTGTACTCAACCAAAAACGGATATTTTTATCAGGAGAGTTAACCGTTAAACCACGCTGGGCAAAAACATTTATGGAGGTTGATACAAACAAAAAAATAAACAAGTATTTCATAAAAAGATTTGATTGGTTTTAAGCATTACGCTTTTTGATTTTATGGTGATAAAAGAAGTATGGATGTTGAAGAAAATAAAAAGCATGTTTAAATTTTTTTTAAATAGGATTTCCATACTTCTTTTATCACTTAAAAATAATAACAATTTGTTTTTTTTATTGATAAAAAATTGATGCGAGCACCAATTTTTATAGGGTAAAAGAAGCATTGCATTTTTTTGATATTAATTTAAATGGGCTCAAAGCTTTAAAAAATAACGAAAAGACGTAAAACTAAAAAACCACTTGCTTAAATAAACAAGTGGTTTTTTTAGTTTTTGTGGACCCGGAGAGATTCGAACTCTCGTCCAAACATGGTATAAGGTAAGCCTTCTACATGCTTAGCTGCTGTTTAATTGTCGGGAAGGGGAAGGCCAGCTGCGTACCTGTACCGTTTTCCGTAGGTGCTTTATCTCGTTTGCTTACCACACCTTAAGCAAACCAGTTTCTTATTTCGACGCTCCTGGTGATGATCCTAAGAAACCGCAAACCATCGGAGCGAAAGCTATGCTAATTCTAAATTAGGCAGCTAAGGCGTAGTTATTTTCGCCATTTGAAAGTTTGAGCGTTCAGATTAAAGCGCTAATTCACCCAACGCGCTGCATGCTTACTTACTTATCTCCATCCTGTCAATTCCGGTCGGGCCCTTTTTTTAAGGCTGAAAGGTAAAGGGTAGAAAGGTTTTAAGTAGATGCAAAAATACTGTTTTTATCGGAAGAAAAAAAGAAAAGTTTAAAAGTCGCGACAGGTTATGGTTGATTGTTCATGGAGCCTGTCGCGTTCCCTATGAACCATCACCTATGATCCATCAACTTTTCTCATTCCAAAACCCTTCCCGGATAAACCTTTAAAGCTTCTTCCAAACAAACCATTGCCTTTTCCAAATCCATCGTGTTTAAAACATAAGCCAAACGCACTTCGTTTAAACCGCCACTTGGCGTGCTGTAAAAACCGGTTGCCGGGGCCATCATCACGGTTTGGTTTTCGTAGCTGAAGGTTTCCAGCATCCACTGGCAAAACGTATCGGCATCATCAATCGGAAAACGGGCAACCACATAAAACGCGCCGCCCGGGTTCGGACAAAAAACACCCGGAATTTTATTCAACGCCTGCACCAAAATATCACGCCGTTTGGTGTATTCGTTTTTTACGTTGATAAAATAAGCATCCGGCGTATCTACTGCGGCTGCGCCGGCGATCTGCTCCACCATTCCCGGGCTTAACCTTGCCTGCGCAAACTTTAAAGCGGTTGCCATTAAAGTTTTGTTTTTAGTAATGATGCATCCTAAACGCGCCCCGCAGGCACTATACCGCTTAGAAACGGTATCCAGCACAATCACGTTCTCCTCCAAACCTTCCAAGTGCATGGGCGATATAAATTCCCGTTCATCATAGCAAAATTCGCGGTAGGCTTCATCCGAAAACAGATACAAATCATACTTCAAAGCCAGTTGCTTCAAAGCTTCCATTTCTTCTTTCGAATACAAATAACCGGTTGGGTTATTCGGGTTGCAGATCATGATCGCTTTCGTTTTTTCTGTGATCAGCAACTCAAATTCGCTAATCGGTGGCAAGGCAAACCCATTTTCGATATAAGATAAAATGGGTTTTACGGTTACGCCGCATTGGTGCGCAAAGCCGTTGTAATTGGCATAAAAAGGTTCCGGGATAATTACCTCATCGCCAGCATCCAAACAAGCCATCATCGAAATCGTGATCGCTTCGGAACCGCCTGTCGTAACCAAAATATTCTCTGGCGTAATGTTGTAACCTAATTTATTGTAATATTCGGTCAGCTTGGTACGGTAAGCCAACGTCCCTTCCGAAGCCGTGTAAGCCCAAACTTTAAAACCGATGTTTTTAACGGCATCCAGCATGACTTCCGGCGTTTCAATGTCTGGTTGACCGATGTTTAAATGGTACACTTTTTTGCCTTCCAGCTTGGCACGGTCAGCAAAAGGCGTTAATTTTCTGATGGGTGAAGCCGGCATTTGCTGGCCTTTTATTGATATTTTCGGCATACAGCAAAAGTAGGAAAAAGCAGTGAGTGAGGAGTTGTGCGTTTCCGGTTTCGGGTTGCCAGTTCTAAGTTCAACCTTGCAAATCGCTGACTGCTGAAGTCCGATTACGGAAAGGGCTTGACGAAGCACTGGAATTTTAAATCCGTCAGCCAGAAATCAGAGTTAAATTTTATCAGATGATGCTTTTTTTACCGGCTAAATTTTGTTCCTTCTGCTGAAACTGAAGTAAAATAGCAAAATAAAAATCCAATTATTTCCGTCCGCCAGTTTTTTGCAAAACTAATGTTGCCTGCTGTGCTAATCTCGCATTTAAGTCCGTCATGTTTGTCTGACTAATCCATCGGTCAAAAGACTTTTCTTTTTTCCAGTGTCCATTATGTTTCACATACAAAACTGTACTGCCTTGTCCACCTAACATGCAATGACAATCTTCAGTATTTTCAATAACTACTCTTTGTCTGTCTGCAGAGATTAATGGAAAAGATAAACGATTAATTATTCCAGCGTTACAAGTTGTGTCAATCTCAATAAAGTCAAACTTCTTTTGCTTTCTTGAATAAGATTTTAGTTTGTTAGGTTCAATTTTGAAATTCTCGAAAACTATTTTTTGTTTGTCAATAAACCTTTTATCCAAGTCACTAAAGCCGTGATCGTTTGAAACTGCAAGATTATCAAACTGCCAACAAACAGTATAAAGTCGCAAACTGTCGTCGGCAATAATTTCATTTAAAATTTGATACACTTCATTCTTTGTCAAATTAGCTGTCCTGTTACAACTAATGAATGCAAAGGTTAAAACTAATGAAAAAATACTTAATGAAAATCGTGCAAAATTTTGTTTCATAATTAGTGAATATATTAAATATAGAACTTTTATGTTCGGCAATCAGTCTAATAGTTTATTAGTCGAAGCATAGCAGACAACTACAGATCTTTCCAATGCTTCTTTTATGCCATAAAAATTGGTGCATAAAAAAACTTCGCCCTGCAAAAGAGGACGAAGTTTGAGGTGGTAAAAACAGTATCGAAACTATTTCGTTGGTGCAGAAGCTTTGACCACTTCGCCCACAATTACCAAATATTTTGTCGGCGTTTTAGCGTTGGAAGTTACCACAATCGTTTTGTTAAAAGGTGCTTCAACAGTCGCGTTGTACGTGATTTTGATGCTGCCTTTTTCGCCTTTTTTAACCGGTGTTTTGGTGTAATCGGCAATGGTACAGCCGCACGTTGGTTTCACTTCCGTCAAAATCAGCGGCTCTTCGCCAACGTTGGTATACACAAAATCGGTGGTAACCGGCTTTCCTTGCGGTACTTTGCCAAAATCGTGTTTTTCTTCTGTAAATTTAAATTCGGCTTTGTTGTCCGTTTGTGCCGATGCGTTAATGGCAAACCCTACAACCATTGCGCAAATCATCATTAATTTTTTCATAGCTTTTTATCAGACTGTTAAAACAAATATAAGTCAATTTTAATCAATTAAAATATTGATACGTTAATTTCATTTTGAGGTTGTCCTTTTCTGAAAAAAACATGCTGATTAAATCCTATTTTTGCTGGTATAGAAACCTAAAATGCAGGAATTAGAAGTTACAAGTGCCTTTGATCAACTGGAAAAATCTGAACTGAGTTTTGATGACTTTAAGCAGATCGTGATCCGTGATTACCGCATTGCCGTAGAAAGCAGGCAGGCCAGCATTTTGGGCCGGAAAGAAGCATTGACCGGCCGGGCCAAGTTTGGCATTTTTGGTGATGGAAAAGAGGTAGCGCAACTGGCGATGGCCAAAGCTTTTAGAAAAGGCGATTGGCGGGCTGGCTATTACCGCGACCAAACTTTTGCTTTTGCAACCGGCATTTCTAACATTACCGAATTTTTTTCGCAGTTGTACGCCAACCCGGATGTAAAGCAAGAACCATCCTCTGCAGGAAGGCAAATGAACAGCCATTTTGCCACACGTTCCATGAATGAAGACGGAACCTGGAAAAACCTGGTGGAGATGAAAAATTCTTCTGCCGATATTTCTACCACCGGCGGACAAATGGCACGGTTAATTGGCTTGGCCTGGGCTTCAAAATTGTACCGCGAAAACAAGGATTTGGCCGAAATGGATTTATTCTCCATTAATGGAAACGAAGTTGCTTTTGGCACCATCGGCAATGGTTCTACTTCCGAAGGCATTTTTTTTGAAGTGATTAACGCAGCCGGCGTAATGCAAGTACCGATGGCAGTTTCTGTTTGGGACGATGGTTACGCCATTTCCGTTCCCTCAAAATACCAGACCACCAAAGAAGATATTTCCGAAATTTTAAAAGGTTTTCAGCGAGATGAAACGGGAGAAGGTTTCGAAATATTTAAAGTGCCGGGCTGGGATTATCCTGGCCTGTGCGAAACTTATGAAAAGGCAGCCAATATTTGCCGTACCCAGCACGTTCCGGTATTGATCCACGTAACCGAATTAACGCAGCCGTTGGGCCATTCTACTTCCGGTTCGCACGAGCGTTACAAAACCAAAGAGCGTTTGGCCTGGGAAAAAGAGCATGATTGTTTGGCCAAAATGCGTTCCTGGATATTGGATTCGGCCATTGCAAACGCAGAAGAACTGGACGAGCTGGAAGATGCGGCCAAAAAATACGTGCGCGAATGCCAGCGTGCAGCCTTAAACAGTTTGCAGCAGGAAATTGAAGCGGAACGCAGCCAAACCGCCAATTCAATCCGCGAACTGGTTCCGGTTTCTGCCGCAGGCGAAAAAATAGAAGGCTTGGTCAAGCACATCAACACAACCATAGATTTAGGCCGGAAAGATTTGGTGGCAGCGGTGCGAAAAGCCTTGTTGTTGACTGCCGGAGAAAGCAGTGCCGAACGTAATAATTTGATGGAATTGTATCGCGAAGAAATGGCGGAAAACGTTTCCCGATACGATTCGCGCCAGTTTAGCAACACGCCGGATTCGCCGTTAAATATTCCCGTTCAGCTTCCCGTTTATCAGGAAGATTCAAAAATGATTGACGGACGGGAAATCCTGAATGCTTGTTTTGCCGCCAATTTTTCGCGCGACCCACGCATTATTGCTTTTGGCGAAGATGTGGGTGCCATCGGCGATGTGAACCAAGGGTTTGCAGGTTTGCAGGAAAAATTTGGCCCGCTGCGGGTAACGGATACCGGCATCCGCGAAAGTACCATTATTGGCCAGGGAATTGGTTTGGCTTTAAGAGGATTAAGGCCAATTGCCGAAATTCAATATTTGGATTACCTGCCTTATGCCTTAAATGTACTGAT
>CAXTKQ010000114.1:8097-12789 GCA_964244955.1 uncultured Sphingobacteriaceae bacterium
CACGTTTGGCGGACAAATTGCGCCCGTAATTGTGCGTACCCGCGGCCATCGTTTGGAAGGTATCTGGCATTCAGGTTCGCCGATGGGCATGATTGTAAACGCACTTCGGGGAATGCATATTTGTGTTCCTCGGAACATGACTCAAGCCGCAGGAATGTACAATACTTTGCTCCGCGGAAACGAGCCTGCTTTGGTAATTGAATGCCTGAACGGTTATCGTTTGAAAGAAAAATTGCCAGCCAACGTAGGCGATTTTACCGTTCCCTTAGGCAAAGCCGAAATCATTAAAGCAGGAACAGATTTAACCCTAATTACGTATGGTTCAACCTTAAATATTGTTCATCAGGCAGCAACCGAACTGGAAAAAATGGGAATTTCGGTAGAAATTGTTGACCCGCAAACTTTGTATCCATTTGATATAGACCAGCTTTGTGCCGTTTCCGTTAAAAAAACAAATAAATTATTGGTGGTGGATGAAGACGTGCCAAGCGGCGCATCGGCTTATATTTTGCAGCAAATTGTTGAAAAACAAAAAGCTTATTATTTCTTAGATAGCCAACCCAGAACTTTAACTGCAAAAGATCATCGCCCGCCTTACGGTTCTGATGGCGATTATTTCAGCAAACCTTCGGTTGATGATATTATTGAAATGGTTTATGAAATGATGGGCGAGAGCAAGCCGGATCAATTTCCGAAAATTTATTGATGCTGTTTTTATCGGTATAAAATTGTTGCAGCCTTTATTGATCTGGAATATAGTTATCTGCTGCTCAACTCAAATCATGCTTCTTTTACCGGTATAAAAATAGTAAGGGTTGAGGGGTTTAGGTTTGATGTGAGGTTGAAAGGAGGTTTATAATTTTTACTTATTAAAATGCTCATATACTTTTTTTAAAAATCCCACCTCATCTTTATTTAATCTCTTTTCCTTTGTTCCTTCGTGTGCCCAAAGATTTCTATAAGAATTAAAATATGATATCCATTTTATTTTTTCGGATTTACTATGAAATCCAGCTCCTACATCAATTGAAAACTCTTCTTGAAAAGGTTTAAATCCAACTTTTTCTATATTATTATTAGGAACACTTGTCCAATACTTTTCTATAATTGTTTTATAATCGTTAATATTAAACATTTCAGTCCATTGAACATTTTTTTTATTCAATCCCTCTTTATAATTTTTTTCATTTTCTTCTTCAGCTCTTTTTGAACACTCGCGCTTTATACTATTAATTTCTAATTCCCAATTTTCCTTATATAAATATTCAATTTTATGTAGTACTATTCTTTTCATTTGTTTTTCAATCGCTACACCATATTTTCTTCCTTCATCTTGTAATCGCTCATCTTGTCGTTCTTTCCAATCAACTAACTCTAAAGGATAATAATCTGGATACGCATCATTTACAATAGTTTGAAAAAACCTTAACCATCTAAGGTCTCCACCAGTGCCAATAAAAGTAAATTGTTTTTCTTCTTCCTCTTTAGATATTGACTTTAAATATTCTAACAATGCTTGTAAGTATTTTTCAATTTCTGAGAATCTTTCTTTAGCTGTTGTACGATGACTTATTAACTCTTTTTTTGATAGAAATGAATTAATACTACCAATTAATACAATAAACGCATAAGTGCCACGTGGAGAGACGATAAAATATTGTTCTCTTTCAAATATTTCAGAATATTTGTCTTGTACATAGTTGTAACAGGAGTTTAAGAATTGGACAATGCTTTTTTTGGCCTTGATCATTTCCTCACTATGATTGTGATTATTAGTGTTATATAAAGAAGCAACTATACTATCTTCTACATATTTATTTCCTTTTGCTTTTGGCAATAAACCAGAATCTTTTAACGCAGTGGAGAATGGTTTAAAAGGAAGTAGTGAAGAATCTTCACCGATAGAAATTTTATTAAACAATGCACCATCTTGTGAATTTGCTAACCCTTTGATTATTGAAGATCTTAGTGCTTTTAATCTCGAATCGGCCCTTTCTGAATCCCAAAATAAATCTTCTTCAAGATCGAGTCTTAAACTTGGACTAACTGCTTTTTGATTTTGGTTTATATCCATAAAAATCTCCAACTGATCTATAGTCGAGAGATCATTAAAAGCCACAACAGGTATAGTGTTTTTTTCTCTATATTCAGAATTAGCATATCCATAGAGTCTATGCTGACCATCAATTATATATGCAATTGCATATGCATTTGGAATTTTTAACATTCCAAATCTTGATGCTGAATCTCCTAAACGAGATGAAGCTTCAAATAAGATTTTATGCTTTTTTTGACTGAAATTTAAAATTATAGCATTTGGAAAGTATCCGCCAGAATCAATATACTTTGTTATCCCAGATAAGCGACTTGGAACAAGAAGCCTTTGATAAGTAGGAAATTCAGCTTCATTTGCCTTTGTTCTATGTAAAACATATCCCATCTTCAAAAGTAAACTTGGCTCTATAGAAAACATATAATACTGTTTTCCTCCCATATCTCCTTCAATAGCTGGAATTTCTATTTTTTCTGAATTGATAAGCTCATTTTTGAATAACAATCCTAAGAATTGATAGTGGGCTGCTTGCTTATAGTTTTTGATTAAGCTGTTAATATATTCATAGGTATTATCGCTATAATAAAATGAACCTGTTTTTGTTAGGCGCAAAAAGTCAACATCTTCAATGTCTATCCTTAAATTTCTTGTGGCAAATATGTATTTTACTTTTAATCCCTTACCAAAAGCCTGTTCAATAACTTTTCTAAAACCATCTAATTTCTGAGCAAGTGAATCAAAAAGATCTCTATAAGACGGAGCTTTTTTAAGCTTTGCACTTGATTTACATTCTATTAAAAAAACAGTTTCTTTGTTGATAGCAATAACATCTATTTGCTTTTTATCTTCAGGATTATTACTATAAGGTAATGTAAGTGTTTCATCGTAATTTAGAACTCTATATCCCAAATCGTAGAACTGGCACCAAACATCATCTTCAAATTGTCTTGAATGTGTTTTTTCTTTTCTGAGAATTGTTTTAGTAGTAAGTGATTTTTCTACATCCCAACCCTCGGCTAATAAGTCATCTACTAAAGAATGTTCTACACTCTTTTTCTGATACTTACTTTTCTTTGCTTTATAGACTTTACCAAGAGTAGATAAATCGCTTGATAATTTGTTTTTAAACTGGTCTATTTCGTATTGACTTATGAATCCCATCAAACAATATTTGTAATAATTAATTCAGCATATTTTCCTCGTACAGCATTTTTTCCTCCAATCAGACTTGCTCTATCTAATTGAAAAATTTGATCGTTGTCTTTTCTAAATATTTCTTCAATTCTATGATGGGCAGCATTAGTTAATATATAATAAGCTCCTTTATTTTTTAATTGATCTATATATTCTGACAAAGCAATTTGGGAATCCAAGTCAAATAATTTCTTATTGTACTTTATAAAACCATTGTGGTTATGTGTAACAGTATATGGAGGGTCTAAAAAAACAAGATCATTTTTCTGAATATGATTTAAGCTATTCCTAAAATCGATATGATTTAATTCTGCGTTAGAAAGTACTTTACTCACTAATTTCAGGTTTTCTGGTTCAAAGAAATCTTTAGATCTATATCCAAAAGGAACGTTATACTCTCCTTTTAAATTTACTCGATAAATTCCATTAAAAGAAGTTTGATTTAAATATATAAATTTAGCTGCTCTTTTTGATTTATCATTGTAATCAGTATTTCTAATATTATAATAGTGGCCTTCTGTATTTTTAAACTCTTTTAAGTCCTTTATTACAGATTCAGCGTTGGTTTTTATTTGAATATATGTATCAATTAATTCCTTATTTAAATCTGATAAAAAAGCTTTTTCTGGTCTTAAATAAAAAAATATTGAACCACCGCCTAAAAAAGGCTCATGGTAATTATTAAATACATTTTTAGGAAGAAAATTTGATAAATGTTTGATTAACCAAGTTTTGCCACCTGCCCACCGTAAAAAAGGCTTAACAGATATTATAGAATCTTGCTTTTCAGTCATGCAATTTTGCAATCTCAGTACTATTGGTAAAAATAAATTTTAGTAGTTGAAATCAGGTTGATATTATTTGCAAAATATGATTAATATTAGTTATCACCTAATTTTTTATTCTCAAGATCTGAAGTTATTAACACATTAAATTTTACCCGATAAAAGAAGCATCAAACTTTACAACTTCGCACCCAAATTCCGCAACCACAAATCAGCTAAAACCGAAGCAGCCATCGCTTCCACAATAGGCACGGCGCGTGGCACCACACAAGGATCATGGCGGCCTTTGCCTTTTATTTCGGCTGCATTTCCTTCGGCATCAACGGTTTCCTGGTTTTGCATAATGGTGGCCACCGGTTTAAAAGCAACTTTAAAAGTAATGGGCATTCCGTTGCTGATGCCGCCCTGGATACCACCAGAATTATTGGTCAGGGTTTGGATATTTCCAGCTTCATCTTTTCGGAAAATATCATTGTGTTCTGATCCCAGCATTTCACTTCCGGCAAAACCAGAACCATATTCAAAACCATGAACGGCATTGATGGAAAGCATCGCTTTGCCCAGATCAGCATGTAACTTATCAAAAACAGGTTCGCCTAAACCAACAGGGCAATTTAGGATCGTACAACTGATTTTGCCGCCCACGGTATCGCCTTTTTT
>CAXTKQ010000115.1:0-7356 GCA_964244955.1 uncultured Sphingobacteriaceae bacterium
ATTTGGATGGATACAAACACCAATTTTTATAGGATAAAAGAAGCATTAGCATTTTTTGCTTTTGTTGATATTTTTACCATCGTTATAAAACGGTGAATAGAAAATTTTGCTTACTTTTCAGGTTGTTATTTTAAATTGATAAATGAATTTAAAACCGATCATCACTGTAAAAAACTTAGTTAAAAAGTACGGCAGTTTTACCGCTGTTGACCAGATTAATTTTGAAGTTTTTGAAGGAGAAATTTTTGGTTTGCTCGGCCCGAACGGTGCGGGCAAAACCACAACATTAGAAATCCTGGAAACACTGCGCGATAAAACCTCCGGAGAAGTTATGGTAGATGGTTTTTCGGTAGACCGAGACCCAGGCAGCATCAAAAAACGCATTGGGGTGCAACTGCAAGCCGCCGGTTATTATCCAAACTTAAACCTCACAGAACTCATCGAACTTTTTTCGGGTTTGTATGGAATTGAAGTTAGCCCCTTGGAAATGCTGGGAAAAGTTTCTTTGGTGGATAAAGCCAAAGCACGCTACAAAGAACTTTCGGGCGGACAAAAACAGCGTTTTTCCATCGCCACCACACTCATCAATAACCCGCGGGTTGTTTTTTTAGACGAGCCAACCACCGGTTTAGACCCGCAGGCGCGCCGCAATCTATGGGATTTGATCCGCAGCATCCGCAATGCCGGGACAACCGTTGTCATCACCACACATTATATGGACGAAGCCGAAGTGCTGTGCGACCGGGTAGCGTTTGTAGATGCTGGAAAAGTGATTGGCATCAATTCGCCCGACCATTTTATTGATGAACTGGTTGCCTCGGGTTTTGAACGCGAAAAACAAGTTAAGAGCGCCAACCTGGAAGATGTTTTCATCCATTTAACCGGAAAAGATTTGCGGGAGATGTAGGAAAAGCTGAAAGCTATCAGCCGTCAGCTATCAGCAAAAACCTTGCTTATTAAAAACTAAAATAAACTATTTATTCAGGCTGATAGTTGAAGGCCGAAAGCAGTCAGCTTTCAGCCATCAGCTTAATTGCTAAACTGATAACGCTAATTATAAAACTATTTATTGAAGCTGAAAGCTGATTGCTGAAAGCCGATAGCTAAACAAAAAATGAACCAACCCTTACCTTACAGCAACTTTAAAGCCACGCTGGCAATGGCAAAAGCCAGTTTCCGTTCTATTTTGCGCAGCCCGTCTTCTGTTGTTTTCACGCTGGCTTTTCCTTTGATTTTTATCCTGGTTTTTGGTTTTATCGGTGGCGGCGGAATTACCATTGACGTTGGCGTTGCAAAAAACAACAATCCGCAAAACCCTATTTATCAGGCATTAAAAAAGATAAAGGCCATCCATTTGGTAGAAACCGAAACGCCGGAAGAAATGAAATCCGAACTTGAAAAAGGCCGTTTGGACGGTATCGTTTCCGTCCAAAACAATCCCGGGAAACTTCCTGCCTACACCGTAAATGTGCAATACACCAAAGCATCTTTAGAAAAAGGGAACATCTTAAAATCGCTGCTGAACAACGTTTTTTACCAGATCAATTTACATGCGCCAAATTCCCCTCCGCCTTTGGCCGAGCTGAGGGAAGTTACGGTGGAAGGCCGTATTTATAAAACCATTGATTTTATTTTGCCTGGCCAGTTGGGCTTTTCTTTGTTAAGCACCGGCGTTTTTGGTACGGCTTTCGTTTTTTTAAGTTTGCGCCTTACGTTGGTTATCAAACGTTTTTTTGCCACGCCCGTCCAGCGTTACAGTATTGTTTTGGGCGAAGCTTTGGCGCGGATTACTTTTGCCTTGATCGGTGCATTGATCATCATCCTGATCGGGCATTTTGCTTTTGGTTTTACGCTGATCCATGGTTTTGTTACGGTTGTTAATATGCTGATTCTGGCCGCTATCGGCATCATCGTTTTTATGGGATTTGGCTTTATCATTTCCGGGATCGCCAAAAACGAAAGTTCTGTGCCACCGATTGCCAACATTGTTACGTTGCCGCAGTTCCTGCTTTCCGGTACTTTTTTTTCGATCAGCGCATTTCCAAGTTGGCTGCAACCTATCAGTAAAGCGCTTCCGTTAACTTATTTAAACGATGCCATGCGCAAAGTTGCTTTTGAAGGTGCCGGTTTAACCGATGTTGGCCATCAATTATTAATCCTTGCCATTTGGGGAATTGCCGTTTACGCCGTTGCGGTTAAAACTTTTAAATGGGAATGAGGTGGAGAGGTTTCATGTGAAGAGCGGTGAGGCAAGAGCAGTGAGCGGGAACCATGGCGATGAACTATTATCCATGAACCATCAACCCTGGCCATTAACAATGAACCACCAACCATTAACCTTATGTTAAACTTGCTTCTTTTACCAGATAAATAATTGCAATTAGTATATTTGGCAGCATAAAAAGAGTGTGTAAAATTTACACGAAGGCTTTATTTTTCAACCTGAAATTTTTTGATTATGAGTTTAATAATTGATGTTCATGCCCGCCAGATCCTGGATTCGCGCGGCAACCCTACTATTGAAGTAGATGTTTTAACTGAAAACGGTGCAATGGGGCGGGCTGCCGTGCCTTCCGGCGCTTCAACCGGTGCCCACGAAGCTGTTGAACTTCGCGATAACGACAAAACCAAATACATGGGCAAAGGCGTTTTAAAAGCCGTAGCCAACGTAAATGATAAACTGGCAGAGGAACTGAAAGGCATGGATGTTTTTGAGCAAAATGCCATTGATCAATTCATGATTGAATTAGACGGGACAGAAAACAAAGGAAACCTGGGCGCCAATGCAATCCTG
This sequence comes from uncultured Sphingobacteriaceae bacterium, assembly GCA_964244955.1. Taxonomy (GTDB): domain Bacteria; phylum Bacteroidota; class Bacteroidia; order Sphingobacteriales; family Sphingobacteriaceae; genus Mucilaginibacter_A. The sequence continues at coordinate 2,795 of CAXTKQ010000115.1, forward strand.
GGCGTTTCTTTAGCCGTTGCAAAAGCTGCCGCGCAAGAAAGCCGCCAGCCTTTGTACCGCTACATTGGCGGTGTAAATGCGAACACGTTACCCATCCCAATGATGAATATCGTTAACGGCGGTTCTCACTCCGATGCGCCTATTGCTTTTCAGGAATTTATGATCATGCCCGTTGGCGCGCCGTCTTTTTCGGAAGCGTTAAGATGGGGATCGGAAGTATTTCATAACCTGAAAAAAATATTGCACGACCGCGGGCTTTCTACCGCAGTTGGCGATGAAGGTGGTTTTGCCCCAACATTTGCAGGAACTGAAGATGGTGTAGAAACAATCATCAAAGCGATTGAACAAGCAGGTTATAAAGCAGGTGAAGATATTTATCTGGCGTTTGACTGCGCAGCATCGGAGTTTTATGTAGATGGAAAATACGATTACACCAAGTTTGAAGGCGAAAAAGGGGCTATCCGCACAAGTGCAGAGCAGGTAGAATATCTGGCGCAATTAGCCGAAAAATATCCGGTTATTTCTATTGAAGACGGTATGGCAGAAGACGATTGGGACGGCTGGAAATTACTGACCGACAGATTGGGTGCTAAAATACAGTTGGTGGGCGATGATTTATTTGTAACCAACGTAACCCGTTTACAAAAAGGTATTGATCTGCACGTTGGTAATTCAATTTTGGTAAAAGTAAACCAAATCGGTACTTTGACCGAAACCATTAACGCGGTTAGTTTGGCACAAACCAATGGTTACACTTCCGTAATGAGCCACCGTTCCGGCGAAACTGAAGATGCTACGATTGCTGATTTGGCGGTTGCTTTAAATTGCGGTCAGATTAAAACCGGTTCTATTTCCCGTTCTGATCGGATTGCAAAATACAACCAGTTGCTGCGTATTGAAGAAGAGTTAGGTGCCAGCGCAAAATTTATCGGCAAAGATTTTAAGTTTTTGAAGAAGTAAATTTTTTAGTGATAAAAGAAGTATTTCAAAAGCCAGCCCAAAAGCTGGCTTTTTTGTTTTGAAATATATCACTAATCAAATTTTTATTTGCCGTGCATTTTAATACATTTTTATATATGCATTTTGGCGTCAAGTTATTAATTGATTTTTTATAAAGTTTTAGGTATAATTGTTTACAACCTCTCAATTGAATGAAATGAAAAAAATATTAGCATCATTCTTTGTCTTTTTATACTTCATTAACTGTGGCGTCGCTCAAAAATCCAGACTAGAACCATTAATTCTTCAAGGTAAAATAACCAATTGTCCAGAAAAGATGCTTAAAATCTTCTTTGAGGATGAAAATGATAAAGTGGTTATTGACACAATAAAGCTAAATAATGCGGGGGAATTTTACCTAAAAACATTTAAGATTATAAAACCACAACGTACAAGCATCCAGCAAAATAGCACTCAGCTAAACAACATTTATGTTGCTCCTGGTTATAACCTTATCATTACTGGTGATGGTTCAGATTATGTAAGCTTATTTAAAAGTAAAAGAATCTCTGGAATTGGTTCCGAAAGCAATCAATACCGGATGAAAATTGATTCTATGCGTGCAGCAAAAAACGATACAACCCAATGGTACAATCTAAAATTAGAATCGTTATTGCCCTATATCAAAAAAAGCAAGGCACTTGAAGATTCGGTAATCAATGTGGTATTTAACCGGAAACCAGTACAAGATAAGTATTTCGGTTATTTCAAAAGAATGATTCAGATTGATAATGAATCAATAGCATTATACAGATTATTGTTAAACATTACCATAAACAAATATAGTTATGAGAAAATGACTACTTCTGTAAAAGAGAACATGCCTAAAAGTTTTGTAAATGGCATATCTAAAGATGAATATTTGGTATCTGAAGATTATAAAGCATGGCTACTTGGCACTTATATTAATTATATAAAACAGTTGGATAAGATAAAGGATTCAACACTGGCTAAACAATCTAATTACGGACTAATTAAAATTAACGAGGTATATACAGGTAAGGTAAAAGACTTCTACTTATTTAAAGTCATTAATTCTGATATTTTTCTAAGCAACTCTATTGAAAAACTAAATTCCACTAAAAAAGATGTTAACTCTTACTTCAGTTCATTTAAAAATCAGGCTTACAAAAAAAACTTAACAGAAGCTTTTAGTGAAAAGGAAAAGCAATTAATGCTGCTACAAATAGGTAAACCTGCACCTAAATTTACTTTATTTAGCCCTAATGGAAAAGTTTATGAACTTGACAGTTTTAAGGGTAAAGTAGTTTACATTGATTTATGGGCGAGTTGGTGCGGCCCTTGTAGAGCAGAAATACCAAGTTTTAAAAAATTGTATAGTAAATATAAAAACAATGATAAAGTAACCTTTATTGGTTTAGCAGTTTCTGATGGAGAAAAGGAATGGAGAAAAGCTCTTGAAGAAGATAAACCTGAATGGCTACAGTTATACGATAAGAACGGTGTCGTTTCCAGGGCGTATGTTGCTAATACCATTCCGAAATACGTTCTTATTGATAAATATGGAAATGTTGTAAATTTTGACGCACCTAGACCCAGCAATGTAGTAGAGATTGAAAGATTAATTAATCTGGAAATCGATAAGAAGGCATTATAGCAATTAGCATTAAATTTTATACCGTAAATAGAAGAAGACATGTGTAGAAAGCCCAGTGCTTGTTTTAAAATGTAAGGAAAACAAACGTTAATTCTACATCCATAAATTTACCGTATCTTCGCACCATTATTACCCGCTCTATTACCGGCTTTGATCTTAAGCACATCACCTGACCGCTAATACAGTCGTGTTAGCACATTAAGTAAAACATTTTCATGTTATTCGACGAATTAAATTTAATTGAGCCTATCCTAAAGGCTTTAAAACAAGAAGGTTATACCCAGCCCACGCCTATCCAGGAACAATCTATCCCGTTAATTTTAAAAGGAAAAGACCTTTTAGGCTGCGCACAAACCGGGACCGGAAAAACTGCTGCTTTTGCCATTCCGATCCTGCAGCTTTTATATCAGCAAAAACAGCAACACAAAGAACAAAAAACCATCAAGTCTTTGATCTTGACGCCAACACGCGAACTGGCCATCCAAATTGAAGAAAGCTTTAAAGCGTACGGCCGTAATACCGGTTTAAAACATCTGGTTATTTTCGGCGGCGTTTCGCAAAACCCGCAAACGGAAGCATTGCAACGCGGCGTTGATATTTTAGTGGCCACGCCAGGCCGTTTGCTCGATTTGATGAACCAGCGTTTCGTCAACCTGCAACATATCCAGATTTTGGTTTTGGATGAAGCCGACCGGATGCTGGACATGGGTTTTGTAAACGACGTGAAAAAAGTGATCGCAAAACTTCCGGCCAAACGCCAGACTTTGTTTTTCTCGGCAACAATGCCGTCAGAAATTAAAGAACTGGCCGATACCATCCTAAACAAACCGGAAAGAGTTGAAGTTACGCCCGTTTCTTCCACCGCCGATACCATTGAACAAGCTGTTTTTATGGTCGAAAAAAGTGATAAGCGGGATTTGTTGCTGCATGTTTTAAAAGATAAGTCCATCCAAACCGCTTTGGTTTTTACGCGGACAAAACACGGTGCCGATAAAGTAGTGAAAGACCTTCTCCGCGCAAATATCACGGCAGAAGCAATCCACGGAAACAAATCGCAAAATGCAAGGCAACGTGCTTTAAGCAATTTTAAAGCCCGGACTACACGTATTTTAGTTGCCACCGATATTGCAGCACGCGGAATTGATGTGGACGAATTAACGCACGTGATCAATTACGAGTTGCCAAACATTCCGGAAACTTACGTCCACCGGATTGGCCGTACGGGCCGCGCCGGGTTAAACGGAACCGCTTTTTCTTTTTGCGATGCGGAAGAACAGGATTTTTTAAAGGATATTCACAAACTGATTAATAAAACCATTCCCGTTTCCGATCATCCTTATCCGCCGAAACAAGGCAGCATGGCGCAAAAATTTCAGCCTAAAACAAACGGTGGAAATAACAACAACCGCGGGAAAAGAAATTCATCCGGCGATGATTTCAGGGGAAGAAACCACAGCAATTCCCGCCGTCCGCGCACTACCAATTAAGCTGATTTTTCGGATGCTTCTTTTATGCACCTAAAATTGGTGTTTGCTCTAAATAAAAATTTAATTATAAAAGCAGGCTTTGTTCCGTCAATTTTTATAACGGTAACAAAACCTGTTTTTTTTCGTAAGTAAAAACCCTGTGTTTGCATTTAACCAAACTACTTGCTTATCTTTAAATGAAATTTACGCTACTGGTTTCCATGCAACGCCTGCTCGACCTTTTTAAAAATAAATATTTGCTAATCAGCATTATATTTTTGGTATGGCTAATTTTCTTTGACCGGAACGATTTGCTTTCGCAATACGAATACCGACAGCAACTGAACAAACTAAAAGAAGAACACGCGTTTTATACGAAAGAAACAGCCGACGTGCAAAAACAACTGAACGAACTGACTTCCAACAAAGAAAAATTAGAGAAATTTGCCCGCGAAAAATACCTGATGAAAAAAGTGGAC
>CAXTKQ010000115.1:7366-12546 GCA_964244955.1 uncultured Sphingobacteriaceae bacterium
GGACGAAGATATTTTTGTTATCGTTACCGAGAAAAAAGAGAAGAAATCATTTTTTGGGCGATAAAAGAAGTATCTGCTCTTTCCATAAATCTACAACGTTAATGGAAATATACTTTCCTTTCTTAAAATTTTTTTCTGATTTTTTGATCTTCGCTACAAATACTGGATTATAAGTGATTTTAGATTTCGCCATTTCTCCTCCGTAAAAACCATTCTAAACTTAACAGCAGCAAAATCAATCCAAAAATCCATTTCTCGTCAATCACTTCGCGGTAATTGTTGTCCTGGTAAACAATCGTTTTGATGTTTTCATTTTTGCGGATCAAAGCTGGCAATTGGTTTAATTGATTTGGGAAAAGCATTTTGCCGCCGTTTTGCTTCGCCAAAGCAAATAAAAGTTGATGATCAGCAGCACTTTGCGCAGCTTCGGCCACCAAAGCTTTGATCGAGAAATTGCCGCTCGCTTTAAAATTTTCGTTTCCTAATTTGGTTTGTGCTTCAAAAGTATATTCACCTGCCGGCAAACTTCCGGCATTGAGTTGATAAGATTGATTGTTTCTGGAGAATTGAAAACTATACGTTTTGCCCGATTTGTTTTTGATCGTGATCGGCACATCAGGCTGGTTAACCAACTCAAACGCTTTGTTGTACAATTCGGCCTGCAGGATGATGTTTTCATCTTCATCAAAAACAGTTTTGGTTGAAGCAACACTAAAACGTTTTTGGTTATTTTTTACAGAAAGATATTGCACGGCTTGCGACAACAATTCGTCCAACGCATAGTGGTTTCCAAATTGCTGGAACTCGTTCAACCGCCAGCGCCACAAACCTTCGCCGGTTAATATGGCTGTCCGCCGACCGTTTTCTTCTGCAAAAGCCAGCAATGGATAAGAAGTTGAAACCGTACCAATTTTCTGTTTCAACAAAACCGAAGTCGTGGCGCCAAAACTGTAATTGCCAAAAGGCGCAAGCAAAGGCGGAAAGCTGCTGATTTTTGTACGGGCAGAATCCGACAAAATAAAGCTGGTAAAAGAAGCATCCGGCGCAGCAAAAACTTCCTGCATGTTCGGGCTGCCACTGCTGATGCTCACCGCTTTTTGCAAATTGTTCAGTTGTGAAATGTTAGATTCTGCACCCAGCAAATACCAAATCGAAATTTTCAGCCGATCTGCTTGTGTTAATAATGGTTGCAAATTTGCGCGGTTGTTAGGCAATTGTTCCAGGATCAGCAAACTGTAATCGTTTAATTTGCCTACATCAAAATCGCCGATCAAACTCGTTTTTACCTCGTAATTCTGATTACTTTCCAACGATTGCCTGATCGCGGCAATATCCGGGTGTGGTGCATCGTACAAAATCAAAACTTTTTTGCGGTTGTCGAGCACTTCCACATAAATTGTTTCCGAATTATTGGCGGTAGAAATCTCATCAGCAACAGGCACCAAACTAAATTGAAATTTTTGGATGCCTTTTTTAGCCGCATTTAATTTTATCGGGATTGCCTTTTTAAAATCATTTTCGGCAACGCTAATTTGTTTGCTGGCGACTTGCTTTCCGTCTTCCGTAACGTTTAGCTGTAAATTTTTACCTTTGGTTTGTCGCGCTTCCACAAAAACTTCGGCCATAAAATCATTGTCCAAAAAAGCAGTTTTATTGTAATCAACATGGTCAATCAAAACATCTTTTTTGGGAATAGTATCGCCCAAAGCTATGGTGTAAACATTGGTTTTTAAGGTTGAAGCCGTATTGAGCGGAGAACTGCCGCGGTTGTACAAACCATCAGAAGCCAAAATCACGGCACCTATATTTTGATTGCCAAAACGGTTATTGACAGTTTGAAGCGCACCGGAAATATCCGTTTGTTTGCCGTTTAACGAACCAGAAAAACCGTTGGAAAGATTTTTATCGAAGCTGAATTCCTGCACGTCGTAATCATCGCCCAAATTATTTTTAAGCTGATGGAGTTGCCGGATAAAGGCTGCCGATTGAAAGTTTTTTGCGGGAAACTGATTGATAGAAGAAGAATTATCCTGCAAAACCAAAATCAAAGGTTTTTGCAGATGCTTGCTGACCGATTTGACCAGCGGCGCCAACAACAAAAAAGAGAGGATAAAAACAGCAATTGTTCGGATGCCAAACAAAGCATTTCGCCAGTTTTTGCTGCTGTTGTTTGGTTGCTGGTACAACAAAAAGCTGTATAAAAGGCTAAGTGCAAGGCAGCCAATCGTCCACCAGCCAGAAACCGCACCCCACGAAACCGAAATTAAATACAGCATAATCAGGTTTAAAACGATTATAATTTAGGTTTCAAGGTTGATAATTTTGATACGGATCGGCCCTTTTAAATTTTCGGGCCCCACTTTTTTTCCTTTTTGCGTTACCATAACCTGGTTTTTTCCGGCCAAATCAAACGCGGCATCGCGTACGGTTTGCATTTCTTTTCGCCAGTTTTCTCCGAACAGCACTCTTGCAACTTCGGACGGACAGATGGTTTTATCCCTTCCGCGCGAGGCAGCCATTGTTAAAATTGTATTTTTGATAACGTTATCAGACAAAATTTAATGCGGTAAAAGAAGTATTCACAAAGTTTAAAGCATTCCGCCATCCACCGGAAAAACCTGGCCGGTAATATAACTGCTCATATCCGATGCCAAGAAAACGCAAGTATTGGCCACATCTTCGGTTTCGCCTGCGCGTTTTAACGGAATTGCATCGGCCCAACCTTGCACCACTTTCGGGTCTAAAACTTCCGTCATTTCTGTTCGGATAAATCCCGGCGCAACTACATTTGTTCGGATATTCCGGGAACCCAATTCTTTTGCAACTGATTTTGAAAAACCGATAATCCCCGCTTTTGACGCTGCATAGTTTGCCTGTCCGGCATTTCCCTGCACGCCCACCACCGAACTCATGTTGATAAAAACACCATTCCGGTTTTTCATCATCACTTTTGAGGCTGCTTTTGTAACGTTAAAAATAGATTTCAAGTTCACATTCATCACCTCGTCCCAGTTTTGTTCCGTCATCCGCATCAGCAAACCATCTTTGGTGATACCGGCGTTATTAACCACAATATTGAGCGTACCAAAATCAGCAACAATTTGGTTGATCAATTTTTCTGCTTCTGCAAAATTAGAAGCATCCGATTGATAACCTTTTGTTTGCGTACCAAATTTTTGCAGTTCCTGTTCTAAAGCTTGTCCTTTTTCTACCGATGACAAATAAGTGAAAGCAACTTTTGCACCATGCTCGGCAAATTTTTCGGCAATTTTTCGTCCTATTCCTTTGGAAGCACCAGTAACCAGCGCAACTTTTCCTTCTAATAATTTCATTTATACGAATATGATTTGGGGTGAAGTTAATTATTTTGACCTAAAGCGGAAAAGGCTTTTTTGGTTTGATTGATAATACTTGCATTGCCAAACATTCAAAAACACACGCTTCTTTTATCGGCCAAAAATTATTATTTGTTGTAAAGAAACCTTTTCAGCTTACTAACAAAATTAGTTTAACTATCTTTGTTTTACTGATAGAAAAACGTTCAGGCGGAATTAATTTATGTATGCAATTGTTGATATTGAAACGACTGGCGGCCATGCCAGTGCGAATGGGATTACTGATATTGCCATTATTTTGCACGATGGAGAAAAGGTTTATCACCGGTTTGAAACGTTGATCAATCCAAACCAACCCATTCCGATTTATATCCAGGCTTTAACCGGTATCAATAATGATATGGTAAAAGAAGCACCAACATTTGCGGAAGTTGCGGCGGAAATTTATGAGTTATTGCACGATAAAATTTTTGTGGCGCATAATGTAAACTTTGATTATTCTTTTGTCCGGCATCATCTTTCGGCCGCTGGTTTTGATTTGCAATGTAAAAAGCTGTGTACGGTTCGTTTGAGTCGGAAAATTATTCCGGGTTATCCATCTTACAGTTTAGGTAAATTGTGTTATCAGTTAGGAATTGATAATGAAAGCCGACATCGTGCCATGGGCGATGCTTTTGCAACTGCTACCTTATTTTCGTTGTTGTTGAAGAACGACAAGGAAAATCATGTGCAGGCATCATTACTTACAAAATCTAAAGAACAAGTTCTTCCACCACATTTACCTAAAGACGTAGTACAAAAGCTGCCTCAAAATCCTGGCGTTTATTACTTTCACGATCAAAAAGGAAAAGTAATTTACGTTGGCAAAGCGAAGAATATTAAAAAAAGGGTGAACAGCCATTTTTCTGGAAACAACCCAAATAAGCAACGGCAAAATTTTTTGAGGGAGATTTACAATATTACCTGGCAAGTTTGTGGTACAGAATTAATGGCTTTAATTTTAGAAGCCGCAGAAATCAAAAAACTGTGGCCAGCTCATAATCGCGCTTTAAAACGTTTTGAACATACCTACGCACTTTACCAGTTTGAAGACCAAAACGGTTATCTGCGTTTGGCCATTGGAAAAAAGAAAAAGTACAATAAACCAATTTATACTTTTGGTTTGATGCTGGAAGGTCATGAGTTATTACGAAAGTTGATGGTGGATTTTAACCTTTGCCCAAAGCTTTGTTTCATACAGAACAACGAGGAATTTTGTAGTGGAACTACTGATGGTTATTGTTTTGGTGCTTGTGAAGGGAAAGAAACATCAGTCAATTACAATGTAAGAATTATAAAAGCGATAGAACAGCTTCGTGTAAAAATGCCTACTTTCCTGATTTATGACGAGGGACGTGAAGCCAATGAACAAAGCTTGATTTTAATGGAAGAAGGGCAGTTTTACGGAATGGGTTATGTAAAAGAAGCAATTAACGATACGGATGTTAAAGTATTAAAAGGACTTTTAACACCGATTGCCGGCAATGATTATATTAAAAATTTGATTTTTAAGTTTGCTAACCAGAATCCACAGAAGTTGATTTTCTTAACTTTTTAAATTCTAAAGATTAAGTATTATATTACAATAGTTATGTAATTTATAGGGACAAAAGAAGTATAGAAATAAACGACCGAACTATCGGAAACCACTAGACGTGTCATAGTGTTATGTTTGTATCCTTTCCTTTTTTCTCTTTTTTTACAAAGCCAAAACGCCCCTTTGCTTAGGCAAAGGGGCGTTTTGGCTTTAGGTTTTGGCGCCGACCTACTCTCCCGCCTGTTACGGCAGTACCATTGGCTCTGGCG
>CAXTKQ010000116.1:0-9147 GCA_964244955.1 uncultured Sphingobacteriaceae bacterium
CGCACGGCATCGCAGTATTCATCGTCAAAATTAATGGCGTTTCCCCAGGGTGTGTTGTATTTTTGGGTGAAGTACTGGCCAAACTCGCCAAAGTAATTTCCTTCCGGGCCTAAGTGGTTGTACACTACATCCAGCACCACGGCAATGCTTTTTTTATGGCACAAATTTACGAGCTGCTGCAAACCTTGCGCACCGCCATATGAGTTTTGAACGGCGAAAGGAAAAACGCCATCGTAGCCCCAGTTTCTTGCACCAGGAAACTGGGCAACGGGCATAATTTCTATTACCGTAATGCCCAATTCTTTTAGATAATCCAGCTTTTCTTCGATACCGGCAAAAGTGCCTTGAGGCGTAAAAGTGCCGGTATGCAATTCATATAAAAGATAATCTGCTAAGGGATAATTTTGCCAGTCCTGATCGTTCCATTCAAAAGCAGAAAGATCAATGGCTTGCGATGCACCGTGCACGCTTTCTGGTTGAGATAAGGAAGCCGGATCGGGCAATAGCTTTTCTCCATCCAAAATAAAACTGTACAAATCGCCGGGTTTTAGTTCGGGTGTTGTTAAAAGCCAATAACCGTAGGATGCTTCTTTTAGTGGTATTTTTTTGTTGCTCTCGGTAAGCAGCAGTTCTGCAGAATTTGCTTTTGGCGCCCAAAGTTTTACTTCGGCTTCGCCTTCGGCATTAAAATTTACACCGATGCTGCGTTTTTTTAGGTTGAGATCAGTCAGCATGCTTATTTTCTTTGGTTTTTTAAAACAACCACCGATCGTCCCGCTACATTGATCGTTTCTTCTGCCTTAAAACAAACGCCGTTTTCGGATATGCAATCTTCCGATGTATCTAATACTTTGAGCCAGTTTTTTGCAAATTTTTCAGGTGGAAGCACGTAATCCAATGGGCCATGGTAGGCGTTAAAGATCACGTAAAAGCTGTCGTCCAAAATTTTATTGCCCTGTTCATCTACATAATGCAATTCGCGGCCGTTTAAAAATACGCCCAAGGATTTGGCAAAATCATGCGACCAATTTTCCTCCGACATTTCTATTCCTTCGGGCAAAAACCAGGCAATATCGTTTACCCTGGAACGGATAGCAACACCCTGAAACCAGTTTCGGCGGCAAAAAACAGGATGGTTTTTGCGCAGTTCGATCAGTTTTTGGGTAAAATCCAGTAAACTTTGATCTGCATTTTCCCAGTCGAGCCATGAAACTTCGTTGTCCTGGCAGTAAGCATTATTGTTTCCGCCTTGTGTCCGCCCAAATTCATCACCGGCAACCAGCATCGGCACGCCTTGCGATAAAAACAAGGTAGCAAGCAGGTTACGTTTCTGCTGGTTCCGCAGTTTGATAATTTCCGGGTCGTCAGTCGGGCCTTCTGTGCCGCAGTTCCAGGAGCGGTTATGGCTTTCGCCGTCGTTGTTGTTTTCACCGTTTGCTTCGTTGTGTTTCTCGTCATACGAAACCAAGTCATGCAAGGTAAAACCATCGTGGGCCGTAATAAAGTTGATGCTGGCCGTTGGGTTGCGGGAATCGTCCCTGTATAAATCGGGGCTGCCGCTTAAACGTTCTGCAAATTCGCCCAGCATACTGTCGGCACCGCGCCAGTAATCGCGCATACAATCGCGGTATTTGCCGTTCCACTCGGCCCATTCGGCCGGGAAATTTCCCACCTGGTAGCCGCCTTCGCCAATGTCCCAGGGTTCTGCAATCAGTTTGGCTTGAGAGATGATTGGGTCCTGATAAATAATTTCAAAGAAGGAACTTAATTTATTTACCTCGTGCAGTTCGCGCGCCAACGTGGCAGCCAGATCAAAGCGGAAGCCATCTACGTGCATTTCCGTGATCCAGTAACGCAAACTATCCATAATTAAACGAAGCACGTTGGGCAAATTGGCGTTGAGCGTGTTGCCGGTACCGGTGTAGTCTTTGTAATAGCGTTTGTTTTCTTCCATCAACCGGTAATAAGCCGTATTGTCTATTCCTTTAAAAGAAAGTGTTGGGCCGAGTTCGTTCCCTTCGGCGGTATGGTTGTAAACCACGTCAATAATCACTTCAAGCCCTGCTTTGTGCAGTTCTTTTACCATGTTTTTAAATTCGGTAACCTGCTGGCCATGTGTGCCGCTGCTGGAGTAGCGCACATCGGGCGCAAAAAAACCGATGGTATTGTAGCCCCAATAGTTGGACAGGTTGTGTTTTACCAAATGTTCATCAATGATAAAATGATGGACAGGCATCAGTTCTACGGCCGTAATCCCCAGTTCTTTTAAATATTTGATGGTTGCCGGATGCGCCATGGCTGCATAAGTGCCTCTGATTTCCTCCGGGATTTCGGGGTTGAGGTTGGTAAAGCCTTTGACATGGGTTTCGTAAATAATGGTTTTATGGTAAGGAATATCGGGCAGTTTGTCGCCTTCCCAATCGTATCTTTCGTCAATGATAACACTTTTCGGAACATATTGCGCGTTGTCAACATCGCTGAAACTCAAATCTTTGTCTGGGTCGTTGATATCATAGCCAAAGAGCGATTCGTGCCATTTTACCGGCCCGGCGATGGATTTGGCATAAGGGTCAATCAAAACCTTGCAGGCGTTGTAGCGTAAACCGTTCAGCGGATCATATGGGCCGTCAACACGGTAACCGTAAAGCTGCCCGGCTTTTAGTTTGGGGAGGTAAATATGCCAGATGTAATGCGTGCATTCTATCACATCTATTTTTGTTTCGTGGCCGTCATCATCAAACAAACACAATTGTATTGCGGTAGCGCCGGGAGCAAACAGCGCAAAATTAACACCTTTGTTGTCCAATGTTGCTCCTAAAGGGTATGGGTTTCCAGGGTAATTGTTCATAATCATATGGATAGTAAAGAAATCAGTCTTTTTAATGTTTTACTAACCAATAATTTTGCTTCAAAACTAATCCCGGCAAAGCACGTATATACCAACCGATACTGTTTTTACCTGCATAAAAACAGTATCGGCAAAGGTATTGGCCGAATTGATTTTTGTGTGTTCGATTCGGTTTGATTAGTTTAACTTTGAAGCCGCACTGCTATTATTTATTAGGGTTTGATAGACATGCCGAACCATAACCACAACACATTTCTACTGATGCTTAAATGCTGTTTTTATCAACCTAAATTCAGCACAGAATAAAATTTTAATATGTTTGATGACAATACCGATGCAGAACAACTGCGCATACTCGAAAACGAAGCCAAAGAAGTCCCTTTAGAAAGATGGGGCCCTTATTTGAGCGAACGGCAATGGGGCACCGTTCGGGAAGATTACAGCCAGAACGGCGATGCCTGGAACTATTTTCCGCATGACCATGCCCGCAGCCGCGTTTACCGCTGGGGAGAAGATGGCCTGGCCGGAATTTCTGATTATTACCAGCAACTGTGTTTTTCCATAGCTTTGTGGAACGGAAAAGATAAGATTTTAAAAGAACGCCTTTATGGTTTAACCAACTACCAGGGCAACCACGGCGAGGACGTAAAAGAACTGTATTACTATCTGGATAATGTGCCTACACATTATTACATGAAATATTTGTACAAGTACCCGCAGCAGGCCTTTCCGTATTACGAAATGAACCGCCGGAATGCCGAGCGTTCTAAACAGGAACAGGAATATGAACTGCTGGATACCGGTATTTTTGACGAAGACCGGTATTTTGATGTGGTGGTAGAATACGCCAAAAAAAGTTCGGAAGATATCCATATCCGCATTGAAATAACCAACCGCGGCGATGAAGATGCGCCGATAACCGTGCTGCCAACTTTATGGTTTTACAACCGCTGGCAATACGATCAAACAAAAGCCAAACCCGTTATTGAAGCGCAGGAAGACGGATCGGTAAAGGCAACGCATGTGCCTTTAGGCACTTACCATTTGTATTACGACGAGCCGGATTACCAGTTGTTCACCGAAAACGAAACCAACAAAGAACGCTTGTTCGGCACGCCAAATGATGTTCCTTTTGTAAAAGATGCTTTCCACGAAGCCGTTATTAACGGTACAGATTTGGAAGCTTTGCAGGAACTGAAATCGGGCACCAAGTTTTCGCCGGTCTATCAGTTTATGGTGAAGGCAAAATCATCCAAAACGATCAAACTGCGCCTGTCAAAAGGCCGGGTTAAAAACCCGTTGGACGAAAAGTTCAATGCTCTTTTTACCACCCGAAAATTAGAGGCGGATATTTTCTACAAAAACTTATATCCCAATGCTACCAATCCGGATTTATTAAACATCCAGCGGCAGGCTTTTGCCGGTTTGCTTTGGAGCAGGCAATATTACCATTACGATACGCAACGCTGGCTGACTACCAGCGACGGCATTTCGCCAGTGGTAGAAAACCGGCTGAACGGGCGGAACAGCAGTTGGAAATACCTGAAAAACCAGGACGTAATTTCGATGCCCGACAAATGGGAATATCCCTGGTACGCGGCCTGGGATTTGGCTTTTCATTGTGCGGCCATGGCGATGATAGACCCAAATTTTGCCAAAAACCAGTTGATCCTGATCATGCGCGAATGGTACATGAACCCGGAAGGGCAAATCCCGGCCTACGAATGGGATTTCAGCGATGTAAACCCGCCCGTTCATGCCTGGGCAGCTTTAGAAGTTTACCGCATCGAAAAAGAGAAAAAAGGGGTAGGCGACGTCAAGTTTTTAAAACGTATTTTCCAGAAACTCATCATCAATTTTACCTGGTGGACAAACCGTGTGGACGTGGAAGGCAAGAATATTTTTGCCGGCGGTTTTTTGGGTTTGGATAACATCGGCGTGTTCGACCGCAACAGCAAACTAAACGGCAACCTGGAACTGGAGCAGGTGGATGGTACCAGTTGGATGGGCATGTACGCACTCAATATGATGGACATTGCGCTGGAAATTGCCATGCACGATGACTCTTTTGAAGATTCGGCCGTCAAATTTTACGAACATTTTGTGCTGATTGCCGATGCTTTGAACGGAATGGGCTTGTGGAGCGAGGAAGACAAGTTTTTTTACGATACGCTGCGCCTGCAAAGCAACCATGCGTACCACCTCAAAGTGCGTTCGATTGTGGGTTTAACTTCGCTTTTTGCGGTTTCTATTTTTAGTTACCATAATTTGGAAAAGCTGCGCGATTTCCGAAAGCGTGCTACCTGGCTCAACCAGTTCCGCGAAAAAAACCGCCAGTTTTTGCCCATTACCGACAACAGCAAAACCGGAAAAGTACTGCTTTCGATTGTGGACAAAACCAAGCTGACGCATTTGCTGGACCGTGTTTTTGACGAAAACGAGTTTTTGGCCGAAGGCGGCGTTCGTGCTTTATCAAAAGCTTACAAAAATAACCCGTATTCGGTTGATATTGAAGGCAATACTTATACCATTCAATATGACCCGGCAGAATCTACTTCGGATATGTTTGGTGGAAACTCCAACTGGCGCGGCCCGATCTGGCTGCCGATCAATTATATGCTGATCCGCGCCCTGCGTAAATACCACGAGTTTTATGGTGATGAATTTACAATGGAGTTTCCAAAAGGTTCCGGCAGGCATATCAATTTAAAAGAAGCTGCAGACGAGCTTTCGCGCCGGTTGATCAACATGTTTGCCAAAGACAAAACCGGAAAACGCCCGATCAACGGAGAGGACAATGGCTTTTACCAAAAACCCGAAAACGCTGATCTGGTGCTTTTTTACGAATATTTCCACGGTGATAACAGCCGTGGCGTTGGTGCCAGCCATCAAACGGGCTGGAGTTCGCTGGTGGCCAATTTGATTTCGGATTTAGGGGGAAAAGGTTGAGAGGTAAGAGGTTTGGAGGTGAAAGGTAAGAGGTTTGAGGTTGAGAGGGGAAAGGTAGCAAAAATGCTTCACCTCTCGAGACAGGTTTGGGGTGTGTCCTTCATTCGGCATCTCAAAATGCCTTCCTTCAACACTAAATTTTATGCCATAAAAGAAGCATCTATTTTTCCGGCGCGGCCGAAAGCATGCTTTTGTTTTCTGGCGATGCCGATAATGTGGTACGTGTTTTTGGCAAACATTCCGGATAGTTTTTCTGGATAAACGTAACCAGGTTTTCGCGTACAAAACAGCGCAAATCAAAGGCATTGCTTGAATTTGCGGCACTCATCAAAGCCCGTAATTCCAGCGTGTGTTCTTTTACATCGGTAACTTGCAGCACGTTAACGCGTTTGTCCCACAGCGGGCTGCTTTCCAGCAAACGCGTTAATTCTGCCCGCATCGGTGCTACCGGCAAGGTATAATCGGCATAGATAAAAACAGTACCGAGGATATCGGCAGAAATGCGGGTCCAGTTTTGAAACGGTTTTTCGATAAAATAATTGATGGGCAGGATCAGCCTGCGCTGGTCCCAGATACAAACCACTACATAAGTCAGCGTAATTTCTTCTACCCGGCCCCATTCGTTTTCCACGATCAACACATCGTCCATCCGGATGGGCTGCGTAACGGCAATCTGCAGGCCGGCAAACAGATTGCTCAACGATTTTTGCGCAGCAATACCTACGATGATCCCACTGATGCCAACGCTGGTAATCAGGTATTTGCCTATTTCGCGCATACTTTCAAAGCTCAATAAAATGGCACATAAGGTTAAAATACCGATCGTGGTAACCGCAAACTTGCGCACAAACTGCAGTTGCGTCCTGATCTTGCGTTCTTTTAAATTGTCGGTTTTTTTAACATCAAAAACGTGGTAAATGTAATCTTCAAAAACAGAGATCGTACGCGTTAACAACACGGCAAAAGCAATGGTTATGGCAATTTGAAACACTTTATAAACTACGGCCAAAACCTTAGGCTCCAATATAAACCACGGCATCAGCAGGTTGAGCACCAGTAGCGGGATAAACCAGTTAAAAGGCTTGCCCAAATGCGTAACGATGGATTTGAAGGTAGAATAAGCGGCCTGTTTCTGGTAAAAAACCATTAGCCGGATCAGGATAAACTTCAGCAATAGCCCAATTGCAATTGCGGCAACAACAATAACCAGGTTCCACAAATAAGGCGGAAAAAGGTCGGACAGGCTTTGTAACCGTTCGGTAGCGCTGAAAGGGAGTTTGTGCATGGCAAAAAGCAAATCAATAAAATGGCAGGCACTGATTTTTAGTAGGTAAAAACAGTATGCAGCGCCCTCGTTCATAAACCCCACAAAATAAGGAATAGTTGTTTGCTTTGTGTGTTAATTCGTTTGATGCTTCTTTTATGCCGGTAAAAAAAGCATCATTTTAAAAACTTATTACTTTTTAAAAGGCTTATAGAGGAGAGAAGATTTAGCAAGACATGACAGGAAAAACAATCATCGTATCAAACAGGTTGCCGGTAAAAATACAGGAAAAAGGAGGCGTTTACCATTCCTCGGCAAGCGAAGGCGGGCTGGCAACCGGGCTGGGATCGGTTTACCAAAACGGCGACAATGTTTGGATTGGATGGCCGGGAACAGAAATCATCCCGGAAAAACAGCAGGAAATAACCGGCCAGTTGCACGAACTGAGCTTGAAGCCGGTATTTTTAAGCCAGCAGGAAATCAGCGAGTATTACGAAGGTTTTTCCAACGAAGTGCTTTGGCCGATCTTTCATTATTATGCATCCACGTACAGCAATTACCGGCAATCCAACTGGGAGTTTTACCAGCAGGTAAACCAAAAATTTGCCGATGCCGTTTTGAGCGTGGCCAAACCCGGCGATACCATTTGGGTACACGATTACCAACTGATGCTGGTGCCGGCATTGGTCCGCGAAAAACTGCCTGATGTTTCCATCGGTTTTTTCCTGCATATCCCGTTCCCTTCGTTCGAGCTTTTTCACCTGATCCCGTGGCGAAACGAGTTGCTGCAAGGTTTGCTCGGCGCGGATCTGGTTGGTTTCCACACGTTTGATGATGTGCAGCATTTCACCCATTCCTGCGCCCGTTTGTTGAACGTTAATTTATCGGCCAACATCATTTCGCTATCCGACCGTTTGGTGGTTGCCGAAGCTTTTCCGATGGGGATTGACGAGCAGAAATATGCTGCTTTGGCCACATCAGATCAAGTAAAAAATGAAATAGAACAATTAAAAAGCAGCCTGAACGGTGCCAGAATTATTTTGTCGGTTGACCGTTTGGATTATAGCAAAGGCATTTTGCAACGGCTGCTGGCTTTTGAAGAACTGTTCCGCAGATACCCCGAATTTATTGGCAAAGTGGTTTTGTACATGATTGTTGTCCCGTCGCGCGATACCGTTCCGCAATACAAACATTTGCGCGATGAAATTGATAAGCGCGTAGGCAACATCAACTCGCTTTTCCGCACCATCAACTGGAGCCCGGTGCACTATTTTTACCGCTCTTTCCCGATCGAAACGCTGTCGGCTTTGTACGCTTGCGCCGATGTCGCGCTGGTTACGCCAATGCGCGACGGCATGAATTTGGTAAGCAAGGAATATGTGGCCAGCCGGACAGACAACACCGGCGTTTTGATTTTGAGCGAGATGGCCGGCTCTTCGCGCGAATTGATTGATGCCATGATTGTTAACCCAAACAACACGGTGATGATGGCCGAAACGATTAAACAAGCGTTAGAAATGCCGGCCGAAAAACAGCAAAGCCGGATGGTGAAGCTTCGTAAAATTGTTTCGAAATTTAACGTAACGCATTGGGTTAAAATTTTTATGGAGCGTTTGCGCGAAGTAAAAGAGCTGCAGCAATCGTTGCATACGCGCTACATTAGCGAGGTTACTGTCAAAGCCATTTATAAAATTTATGCCAAAACCTGCCGCCGTATTTTCTTTTTGGATTATGATGGCACACTGGTTGGTTTTAACGCAGACCCGAAAAAAGCTTCTCCGGATGAAGGATTGTACCGGATTTTGCAGGATTTAGCTGCTGATCCATCAAACACCGTTGTTTTGATAAGCGGTCGCGATTACCAGACTTTAGAAAACTGGTTTGGCCAAATCCCGGTTACGTTGATTGCAGACCATGGCGCCTGGCAAAAACTAAACGGGACCTGGGAAAGCATGCCATCGCTGGACGACCAATGGAAAAAAACGGTTTATCCTGTGCTGGAAACTTTTTCCGACCGTACGCCCGGTTCTTTTATCGAGGAAAAAACCTACTCGCTGGTTTGGCATTACCGCAATGTGGGCGCGGG
>CAXTKQ010000116.1:9157-12469 GCA_964244955.1 uncultured Sphingobacteriaceae bacterium
CAACAACCTGCATTACATCACCAGCAACCAGGGCTTGCAGATTTTACTTGGCAATAAAGTGATCGAAATTAAAAACATCGAAGTCAACAAAGGCCGCGCCGTTTCTGCAATGCTGCACCAAAGCCAGTACGATTTTGCTTTGGCCATTGGCGATGACCACACCGATGAAGACACTTTTAAAGCCATGCCCGATAATTCGGTAACCATCAAAGTGGGCAGCAGCAGCTCGGCGGCCAAGTATTACCTGAACGATGTTAATGAGGTAAGAAATTTGTTGCAGGGCTTTGCAAAAAGTGTTGCGGTGCACGAGTAAAAAAGGGTGGTAAAAGAAGCATTAGTTTTGAGGCGATGCTTCTTTTATGCCTATTTTTTTAAATATTCTTTGGTTTGTAAATTTTGTATTGGAATATATTTTCAATCAAAATGATATAATTGTTGCAGAAACTTTAGGCAATGGAAAAGTATTTGCGAAGAGCTGGAGTTTGAAAATCGTCAGCCGAAAACAAAGTTAAATTAATATTCCAAAGTTATGCTTCTTTTATCGGCTAAATTACTGTTCCTTCTGCTGAAACTGAAGCAAAATAGCAAAACAAAAGTTGATGTTTAATCCGTCAGCCAGTTTTTTGCCAAACCAATGTTATATGGCGTTTATTTCTTAATTGTGTTTTTCAAACTGTCAATTTTCTCTTCGGGTAAATAGTTCCATACTTTTATTTCATTGTATTTTCCAACAGTAAAAACTGTTCGGTAATTTTTTGCTTTGAAATCATATTCCAAGTCAGGCGTAAATACTGCAAAACTATCTCTTGAAGGTTCAGTTTTTGGTGGATTTATTACCCATTTTTCGATATAATCTCGATAATCTAAAACACCTATTTCTCTTAAATTTCCAAAATGGTCACCTTGATAAAACTTCCTATTTTCAAACCCTTCTTTCTGTTTGAATTTAGTGAATAATATCCCTGATTTAGGTATTCTAAAAACTCTTGTAAAGAAATCATATTCTCTATTTTCTCCGTATTCTTGGTCTGTAATTACATAAACAACACCTTTAAAGTTTTCTGGAATAATGTACTTTTCAAATCTCAAAGCATTAACAATTATGCTTATAGAAATTAGCATTGGTAGAATACATGATAATTTTAGATACCATTGCTTTCCTAATATGAGAGTTAAAACTGTCCCAATTACAAAAAAGGCAATTGCACCATACATTAACCAAAAAGTAAAGAAGCAGAATAACCCAATAAGCTGACAAATTAGACCTAAAATCAGGAATTTCGTTTTTGTTGCCTTGTTCATTCAAATGCCATATAACGTTCAGGGCTTGGCGAAGAACTGGAATTTGAAAAACGGTCAGCCCAAACCAAAGTTAAATTTATAATCAAAAGCCAATGCTTCTTTTATCGATTAAATTTTATTCCGTCTGCTGAAACTGAAGTAAAATAGCAAAACAAATTTGATGTTTTATTCCTTTAGCCAGTTTTTTGCCAAACCAATGTTAGCCACCGTTATTCTCGTTAAAAAGTTTAAGTCGTTCTATTTTATAAAAGTGTTTACGATTTAAAGTGTCCAATAAAAGTCCATTTGCAACTGCTATAGACGCAATAAACAAATCAGCTTTTTCAATGGACTTTCGTAACTTTTTCAAATCTCTTTGGATGTCAACAGCAATATGTGCAGCACTGCTATCAAAAGGAAATACAAGAAACTCAGAAAGCAATTCATTCCAAAAGGTTAATTGTGCCGCAGTTGCACCGCTATAAACTTCAAATTCCGTTACAGTTGAAATGGCAAGCCGGTCAAATTGCTTTGAAAGTTGAACAAGTCTTGATTTAGATTTATCAGTCTTTCGGAAATAGTCAATCAACAACGTTGTGTCAATCATAAGGGTTTTGTCCGCCATTGATTGATTGATTTACGTGTTTCCTCAATAGTTTTAATTTGCTCGTCTGTGAAAACAGGCCCGTTAAGCAACAATTCTGTCAGCCGTGATTTTTTTGCAACCGGTTCAACTTCCCGGGTTAATTCCTTTTGAAGTTTTGCTTTTTGTGTAGATGAAAGTTGTCTAACTATGGCAACCAGCTCATCAAATGGTATTTGCACTTTTACTTCCATGTTCAAATCTACGATTTCTGTCAGATTAGCAAAATTAGTGTGCTTATGCCACATAATGGAAAAGGCTTGGCGAAGAACTGGTATTTGAAATCCTTCCGCCCAAACCAAAGTTAAATTAATGTTCAAATGTTGATGCTTCTTTTACCAGCTAAATTTTGTTCCTTCTGCTGGAACCAAAGCAAAATGGTAAAACAAAAGTCAAAGTTTAATTCGTCCGCCAGTTTTTTGCCAAACCAATGTTAGCAGCAGTTTTTATCTTTTATTTTCAATTTCAAGGAGTTTTTCGAGTTCACCGATGTTATAATCCCAATTGTGAGTCGTGTTGTCATCACACATGAAACCTTCAAACATGTTTTCATGCACAATTCTATTTAGTTTTGCTTGATCTGTTGCAATAAGAAAAAAGAAACTATCCCAATCGATGGTAAATAAAATTTCTTTGTCCTCAGAATAAATGTAGTAATCTTTGCCTTGTACTTTTTCAGCAAACTCAAAATCCGACAATTCGGTAAGTTCCAACACAGAAGTTGTTTCAAAGAATTCGTCTGCAAAAACTATAATATTCTTTTCGAGAAGTTTGAAAGCTTTATAAATAGATAATTTAGAAAGAATATCAAATCTACCTTCCGTCGGATGCCAAATTTTTTGTTCTGTTGTATATTTATTTAATTTTTCAGCTAACTCAGGTTTGCTAAATATTCTTCTTAGTGCTCCAATTGAAGTCCGAAGAGCTTTATTTAATTCTGCTTCATTTTTCAATTGCGAATCTTTAATTACACTTTTCCAAGAAACTGTCGTCCCGTTTTTATAAATCTCTAAATCAGTAGGGTAATTCTCATTGTCGTAAGAATAAATATCACGATCACCATTAGGATTTAGTTTTTTAAATAAATCATCTTTTTCAATTGCTTCTTGAAGTGATATCTTTTGTGATCTTTTAAAATTGCTATTGTTTATTTGTTGGTCTATAACCTTAAAAAATGGTAGAAAAGAAACATACACGCTGTCGTAAAAGTCTTTAAAATGCTCCTTGATTGTTCCGTCTTGCGGATAGAGTTTTTGGTCTGCAAATATGTCGGTCATAAAATTGCTGCTAACGGTAAGGGCTTGGCGAAGAACTGGAATTTGAAACTCATCAGCCCAAAACCAAAGTTAAATTTATAATCAAATGTTGATGCTTCTTTTACCGGCTAA
>CAXTKQ010000117.1:0-7808 GCA_964244955.1 uncultured Sphingobacteriaceae bacterium
ATTTTTATGGGATAGCAGGGTAAGTAGGCTAGAATCAATTCCGCCGCTTAAAAAAACGCCAATGGGTGCATCGGCAATTAAATGTCGGTTTACGGATTCTTGAAACTTTTGTCGGATCAACTGTTTGGCTTCTTCTAAATCCGTAATTAAAGGCGAAGTTTTGGGTTGAAGATAAGTGCGGATTTTACAAGTTTCAGACACAATGTCCCATTCCAAAAAACTTCCTTTTGGCAGCATCAAAACTCCGTTTAAAATTGTCATCGGTTCCGGGACAAAACCAAAAGCCAAAAGCCAGATTTTCCAATCGGGATGATTTTGGGTAATACCAATTGCCCGAAAAGCACGGATCTCCGAAGCAAAAAGCAGCTCCTTGTTTTTGATTTGATAATAAAGCGATTTCATTCCGCTTTGGTCGCGCACTAAAAAAACCTTGTTTAAACGCTGGTCAAACAAAGCAAAGGCAAACATGCCGTTAAAACGATGGAAAGCACTTGTGCCCCAAACTTCATAAGCAGCCAAAATAACTTCGGTGTCCGATTGTGTTTTAAATTGATAACCCAAACTTTGCAGTTCAATTTTTAGCTCCTGGTAATTATAAATTTCACCGTTAAAAGTGATGGTATAGTTTCCACTTGCATCGGTCATTGGTTGGTTGGCATCGGCAGAAAGGTCAATCAAAGCCAGCCTTCGGTGCCCAAAGCAAATGCTGTTTTTACCGCCTAAAAATAAGCCTTTGCCATCTGGCCCGCCGTGTTGCATGGCGAAACACATCCGGCTGATTAAACCGCGTTTTTCGTCGGCATGAATATTTAAAGAAACTAAACCAGCTATCCGGCACATAATTTTTTTGCGTTGCCGGTTTGATACAGCTTCGCCGCGTCAGTTACATTTTTGTTTTGCAACTGCTTGATTTTAAATTGTTTTTACCGCTTACAGTTTATCTACCAAAGCAGCGTGGGCATTGATCAAAATGGATTGCCCCAGGTTTTCTAAG
Organism: uncultured Sphingobacteriaceae bacterium; assembly: GCA_964244955.1. GTDB lineage: Bacteria > Bacteroidota > Bacteroidia > Sphingobacteriales > Sphingobacteriaceae > Mucilaginibacter_A. The sequence continues at coordinate 995 of CAXTKQ010000117.1, forward strand.
CGGATAATCAACTGTTTTTGCGATTTGTAACTTACCATTTCGCCGGTCAAACCAATCAGCGGACCGGCTTTGATCACTACTTTTTCTCCCGGCGAAATATGGTCGGATGTAACCTCCAAATCCATTTCTGTTGACAAAAGCATTTGTATTTCGTTGATCTGCTGGTCGGGCATATCCGCAATTTTTCCGGAGTGATAGAGGAAACGCGCAATGCCTTTCGTCATCAAAACCTCGGTTTGCTGTTTCTGGAAAATGCGCACAAACAAGTACGATTTAAACAGCGGTTCGCTTACCCATTTTTTGCGGTCGCTCCATTGTTTCAGCGTTTTTTGCAAGGGCAGGTAAGCTTCAACCCCTTTTTTTATCAGCAAGTCGTAAGCCTGTTTTTCGGCTCTCGAATGTGTGTAAACCGGGTACCATTTTGGCGATGCTTCTTTTAGCATAGTATTTTTAGTGTTAAACGATCTTTTTAATCCAGCGGTTCAGTTTCCACCAGCCGGGCGACGTGTCATCAGTGTAATAACCTGAACTTGCATAGCCGTTATAATCGTTGTAGTAATAGCCGCCTTGCTGGCTTTTGCTGCCCGAAGTGTAAATCCTGGAATGAAAGTTTTCTTCGGAATAAGCATTCAACAAAATGACCGTGTTGTTCAATCCATATTTTCCCGTCAATTGCTGCGGGATCTCGGCCGCATGAAAAGAAGATTTCCCGGCACGGATTACAAAAATATTAATGTCGCTGCCGCGGATAACCGGGATCGAATCCGACACCAAACCAACCGGCGCGGTATCAATCATGATTACATCGTAATGAACTTTCAAATTCTCGATCAACAAGTTCATATTCGGGTGGTGCAATAGTTCGGATGGGTTTGGCGGGACAGGGCCGGAAGGGATAAAGTCAATATTTTCGTAAGCGGTTTTAAAGATGATTTGCTGTTGCTTGGCTTGTCCCGCTAGGTAATTGCTCAAACCAACCTGGTTGTCCTGGTCAAAAACATAATGCAGTTTAGAGCGGCGCAGATCGGCTGCAATCAGAATTACTTTTTTGTTGATTAAAGCCAGCGTGCTTGACAAATTTACGGCGATAAAAGACTTGCCTTCGCCCGCAACTTCCGAAGTGATGCAAATTACTTTGCTTAATTTATCAGAAGCCATAAAACTCAAATTGGTACGCACAGAACGAACCGATTCGGCAAAAACAGATTTCGGTTTTGCCAGCGATAATATCTGTGTGTTGTTCTCGTCCAGCTTGTAAGGAAACTTCCGGATCATGCCGATCACCGGCACGTTGGTTAGGCTTTCAATGGTTTCTTTGTCATAAATGTACGGGTTAAGCATCCGCAGCAACAAAATCAAACCTAAACCCAAAAGCAAGCCCAGCAAAATTGCTTTTTGGTTGATGCTGCTTGCATCGGGCGAAACCGGGTTAAAGTTCGCTTGTGCCGGTTCGATCACTGTTGCGCCGGCCAAAATTGAAGAGCGGCTGATTTGCGCTTCCAACTTCTTTTCCGACAAAAAGGAATACACTTTTTCGTTGATCTCGAAATCGCGTTTCAAACTCACCATGTCGCGCTCGGCAGTTGGCAAAGCGGCAACTTGCCGGTTGGCCATTTGCAATTGGCTGTTTAAATAATTTAAAGTTGAACCGATGCGTTTTACAGAAGCATCAATATTGGCCAAAGCCGAATTGCGGACTTGTGCCAACTGAAGGTTTACTTCGTTTACCGGCTCAGAATTGTTGATGTACGTTTTTAGCAAAGCCGATTTTTCAGTCAGTAAAGTATTGTAGCGCAGCAGCAAACCATTCAGCAACGGGTCAACCGTTCCCTGCATGTTAAAGTTTAAGTTGACCGCATTTTTTTCGTTGCTGATTTGCTGCTTCAATTGGTCAATCGCAATCAGTTGGATGTTGAGCAATGATTTTTGCGATTCCACTTCCTGCACTTTGCTTAACATTGTTGTGGCCGAGGAACTGACATCAAAAACTTTTGCACTTTTTTTATAGCTTTCTAAAGATTTTTCGGACGATTTTACCTGTTTGGAAAGGTAATCCAACTGGTTGTCAATAAAACTGATGATCTGCGAAGCCGATTGCATTTTGCGGTTTTTGTCGAAATCCAAATACTCTTTCATCAAAGCATTTAAAATATCGGCGGCAAATTGCGGGTTCGGATCGGTTTCTTCCAAACTAACCACGTTGGAATTTTTGATGATCTCGTTCACATTTAAACCGGCAGAAACGCGTGGGTAAAAATCTTCGGGCGAATTAAATTTAAACTGATAAGCCGAATTTACCGCAAAACGCGTGTTGTTTGGATGGATGACAAAGCTTGTTTTACCAATGCTGATTGGCTGGTTATAAGCACATACTGTTTTTACCGCATGATTTTCAGTATTGTAAGTAAGCGAAAATCTGTTTGGGTTGATGGCCTGAAAAGTGATCAAATCTTTATAAAGCGAGGCGCTGTCTTCCTGCAAAATCTCTACCGCCAAAGGTTTGTTGGGATAAGTTTCGTACTTGCGGATGCGGCCGGCAATAAAAAAACTCACTTTATAATCTAAATCTTTAACCGCATTAATAATCAAACCGCGGCTTTTGATAACGTAACTTTCGCTTTGTACTTTGGCAGCGGCGCGGTCGGCATTGTTCATCACGCTCACCAATTCAGAAATTTCCGATTTTTTTTCGTCAAACTTCATCACCGCGCTCGTGGCGTACTGCTTCGGCGTGTACCATAAATACAAGCGCGCTAGGGCAAAACAAAGCAAAACGGCAAAAGCAACCAAATACCATCGGCTTAAAACAACACGGAACAGCCGGTTATAATTGATACGGTCGTTCGGTTTTTGTAAAATTGGGCCAAGGGCTTCCTGCATTTATTTTTTGGTAAGCGTGTAAATGATGAGTGCCGTGTTCAGAAAAACCAAAGCTGCCTGTACAATAGTAGAAACGTTTTGCATGGATTCGTTGCGCACGGTGCGCTTGTTTTGGGAAACATAAATGATATCGCCGTTTTGCAGGTTTAAATCTGGGTTCGCCAGCGTTTTAATGTTGTTCAAATCGGCCACGATTACCTGTGGGTTTGCTTTATCGCCGCGGATAATTTGTATCGTTTTTTCGTTTGCTTTGTCGGTCAGCCCGCCTGCTTCGCCAATCATATCTACCAGGTTTGTTTTATCTTTTAGCAACAAGTAATTGCCTTGTGTACGCACTTCGCCCAAAATAGTTACTTTTAGATTAATAATCTTAAGGTCAATAATAGGGTCTTTTAACAGGCTCGATTTGTACAGTTCTTCGATTTTTCGGGCGGCCTGCAACTTGGTCAGCCCGGCAATGGCAATACGGCCCAAAGCGGGCAGGGCAACCGTTCCGTCTTCTTCCACCTGATAATTGGGCGCTTGTGTAGCAACTGCCGAACCGGTTTGCTCTTCGGCAATGTATTTTATATTTTGCAGGTTCCGTATTTGGAGCAAATCGCCGGGGCAGATTTTGTAAGTTGGATAAACAGGGTTTGGCACAGTGGCAACCGGTTGCGGCACATCGGTTTTAAACAAAGCGTGCTGCTGCTTGTAAGCACAGGAAGACAAAAAAAACAGGGCTAAAAACAGTATCGGCTTTATGCGGAAGGACAATATGGTTTTCATAAATATCGGTTAAACTATTAGTTAAAATTTATAATGGCAAATATTTTTAACAATATTATTTTTCTTTGTATACTTTACTAAATGAAGGTATCGGTTATCACGGTTTGCTACAACGCAGTTTCTACCATCGAATCCTCTATCCGTTCTGTGCTGGAACAGGATTACGAAGATGTGGAGTATTTGGTTATAGATGGCGGGTCGAAAGATGGAACCGTTGACCTGATTAAACAATACCTTCCCTATATCCATTACTTTATTTCTGAACCTGACCACGGGATTTACGATGCCCTAAACAAAGGCATTGCAAAGGCAAGCGGCGATATTATAGGTGTGCTGCATGCCAATGATTGCTTTGCAGGGCGAAACACATTAAGCATTGTTGCCCAAAATTTTAAGGAAAAACAGGTTGACGCTGTTTACGGAAACCTGGTTTTTTTGAACGAAAAGCAGCAAATCGTGCGTAAATGGCTATCAAAACCTTGTAAACGCATTTTACTGGAGCTTGGCTGGATGCCGCCGCACCCGGCTTTGTTTATTAAAAAAGAGGTTTATAACCGCTTTGGCAATTACCGCCTGGATTTCGGCACAGCGGCAGATTATGAACTGATACTTAGATTTTTTTACCGCCATCGCATCAAAACCCACCATGTTGACCGTGTTTTTATAAAAATGTTAACTGGCGGAATAAGTAACAAAAGCATTTTAAACCACGTAATAGGAAACATCAACGATTTTAAGGCTATGAAAATGCACCGTTTGCGGGCACCTTTTATAGCCATAGTTTCAAAACCGTTGCAAAAAGTGATTCAATTTTTTAAATATTAAAAATAATATATTACTTATTAGTTAATATTTTATATCTTTAAAAAATATTTATGTGGTTATGGTGGTTTCTACATTTCATTATCTGCTTGTAGCAGCAATTTCTTTTTTATTTGTGTTAGTGGTAATGCCTTCGGTCATTCAGGTGGCAAATCGTTGGCAGCTCTTTGATGATCATTCACTTTCCCGCAAAGACCATGGTTATGGCATACCGCGTTTGGGCGGTGTTGCGTTTTTTATCAGTATTGTGTTAACGTCTTTGTTTTTAATTGCAAATAAGGCAGGCGATTTACCCATGTACGAGCTTTATGCCGCCGGTACAATTATGTTTATGGCCGGTTTAAAAGATGATCTCTCGGGCATGCACTTTCGTAATAAACTTGTTGTACAAGCCATTGTTAGTTTAATTATTACTGTTCCCGGCAACATCCGCATTGCCAACTTGCATGGCGTGTTTAATATCAGTCAATTAAGTTACCTGGAAAGTGTGGTTTTCTCTGCGTTTGTCATCATGTTTATTATCAATTCTTTTAACCTGATTGATGGGATTGACGGACTGGCAGGCACATTAGGTGTAATTGCCTGCGGGGCATTTGCCTATTATTTTATACTTGCCGGTGAAGACAGTTTAGCAAAACTCGCGCTATCCGCCGCCGCGGCACTGCTTGCTTTTTTAGGTTATAATTATTCTCCTTCAAAAGTTTTTATGGGCGATTGCGGCTCGCTGTTACTTGGGTTAATTTGCGCTGTTTTTGCCATCAAATTTATAGCGATAAACGAAGCATCCCCTTTTCACAGTATTCATGCGGCCCCTGCTTTTGCAGTTGCGGTATTGATCGTCCCAACGTTTGATACTTTATCGGTTATCGCCATCCGTATCGCTAACAAAAAATCCCCTTTCAAACCCGATCGTAACCACGTCCATCACCGTTTGTTACGCTTAGGTTTAAGTCATATCCAAGCTACTTCCATTCTGGCAACAGTCAATGTCGTTTTTATCGGGCTGGCATTTGTTTTAAAAGAAGCGGATAACCAACTACTCTTGTTGCTTTTTGCCGGTATTTTTATCGTTTTAAATGCCTGCTTAACATTGGTCCTTCATTTAAAAACCAAACAAGCCTTTCCTGCCGGCAATTTAATAAGTTAACGCTTTTGCTTCATCTTTAATAACTTTGTGCCGATAAAAAAAGCATGAAGATGAAAATTGCAGTTAACGGTTTCGGGCGGATTGGACGCGTTTTTTTAAGGAACATTTTAAGCCATCCGGATATTGAAGTAGTTGCCATAAACGATCTGGCCGATACCAAAACCTTGGCCCATCTTTTTAAATACGATTCCGTTCACCGTGGTTTTAAAGGCGAGGTTAAGTTTGATGAAAACCATTTGATCATCAATAACAAAAGTATCCGGGTTTTTCGCGAAGCAAATCCGCTGCAAATCCCGTGGAAAGCTTTGGAAATAGATTTGGTGATCGAATCAACCGGAAAATTTATCACCGAAGCCAAAGCAGCTTTGCATTTACAGGCAGGGGCAAAGCAAGTCATCATTTCGGCGCCTTCTCCCGATAAAAATATCCCAACCGTAATTCTCGGCGTTAATGATGATACGATTGATTTGAGTTCGCCGATCCTTTCCAATGCTTCCTGCACTACCAACAATGTGGCACCCATGCTGAAAATTTTGGATGATAACTGGGGCGTGCAGGATGGTTACATCACCACCGTACATTCCATGACGAGCGACCAAAACCTGCACGACGCGCCGCACAAAGATCTGCGCCGGGCACGTGCCGCTTCCAGTTCCATCATCCCAACCACAACTGGCGCGGCAAAAGCGGTAACCAATGTTTTTCCGCATTTAGAAGGCAAGCTGGGCGGTGCCGGCATCCGTGTTCCGGTTTTAAACGGTTCGTTAACCGATTTTACCTGCACATTGAAAAAGACGGCAACGGTAAAAGAAATCAATGCCGCGTTTTTAAAAGCTTCGCAAGGCTTTCTTAAAAATATTTTAGAATACACCGAAGACCCGATTGTTTCTGTTGATATTTTGGATAACCCGCACAGTTGCATTTTTGATGCGCAGTTGACTTCTATCGTGGGCAGCTTGGTTAAAGTTGTCGGTTGGTACGATAACGAAATGGGTTACTCCAGCCGGTTGGCAGATTTGGTGGCGAAAATTGCCCTGCTAAAAGAAGTATATTAAACCAAAAAAAGGAGCCGGAATTACCCGCGCCCCTTTCCGAATCAATCAAAAAATAAAAGGCTTTATTCTCCGATCCAGGTTTATAATTGGTATTTGGTTTTCGATTAAAGCACCAGGCGTAATTTGGTTTGCGGGAATTCTT
>CAXTKQ010000117.1:7818-12450 GCA_964244955.1 uncultured Sphingobacteriaceae bacterium
CTGTTGTACCGGCGCTTCTTTTTGGATATGGATTTTATAATATGCCATTCCTTTTTTGGTGATGGAAGCCGCAACTTTCAAATATTTGGTGTCGCTTATTTTTTTTGCCTGCATAAACAATTCCACATCGCCGTGCAGTTCGATCAACCCTTTTTTGTACAGTTCGTTTACCAAAACAGATTGGTACTTGCCGAAAAAGAAAGTAATGCTCCAGATCATAAAAGGGTTAACGATATCCGTGTTGCGGTTAGGAACCGGGTTGTTCAGGATCATTTTGATGATTTTATCGCGTAATGGAGTGATGGTAAACATAGCTTTATCGTTTTGTTGTTCTGTTGAGGAATAGCCAATAAAAATGCCAAAGCGGTTTCAGCAAAACCAAAAACCAGCGGATGCTTCTTTTACCACATAAAAATTGGTGTGGTGCCAATACTTTTTTTCGTTCCGAAGAAACAACCCGGTTCTGTTATATTTGAACTTTTTCAGGCGTAAAAACAGCATTTCAAGCATAAAAATCAACACAATCAACCAAAAACATGATCAAATTTATACCGGTAAAAGAAGTATTGGCCCTCAGAAATGAAGTGCTGCGCGAAGGAAAATTAACGTTGGACGAATGCCGTTTTCCATCCGACCTAAACGAAGGCGCGTTCCATCTGGGGAATTTTGAGGAAAATACGCTCGTTTCCATTGCCTCGTTCCATCCGCAAAATGTAGAAGGCCACATCGGCAAAGGTTATCAGTTGCGCGGCATGGCCACGGTTCCGGCTTTTCAGGGAAAAGGAAAAGGCAACCAGTTGCTCAATTTTGCCATTGTTTATTTGCGCGGCCAACAAATCAATTATTTGTGGTGCAACGCGCGCAAAGTTGCACTTAACTTTTATGCCGGCATCGGTTTTGAAATTATTTCGGATGAATTTGATGTTCCCGGCATCGGCCCGCACCACGTGATGTACCTTAAAATACATTGATACTGTTTTTATCGGTATAAAAACAGCATCGGCAAAAAGGCGTTGTTATCAGCGTAGCTAAACTTAACAGCAATTTTGTACTTTTCCAACCTTAAACCATCAACATGAAAACAATTGACCAGGCCAACTTTGCCAACAAAAAAGTTTTGATCCGCGTAGATTTCAATGTCCCGCTGGATAAAAATTATAAGATTACCGACGATAACCGCATTACGGCCGCTTTGCCAACCATCAAAAAGATTTTGAAAGATGGCGGCGCAGTTATTTTGATGTCGCATTTGGGACGCCCGAAAAACGGTCCGACGGACGAGTTCTCGTTAAAACACATCGTTCCGCATTTGTCGGATTTATTGGGCCAGCAGGTAGAATTTGCGAATGATTGCATTGGCCAGGAAGCGATTGACAAAGCAAAAGCCTTGCAGCCCGGCGAAGTTTTGTTGCTCGAAAATTTACGTTTTTACAAAGAAGAAGAAAAAGGCGATGTCGAGTTTGCCAAAAAACTGGCCGCTTTGGGCAATGTTTATGTAAACGATGCTTTCGGAACGGCGCACCGGGCACACGCTTCCACATCAATTATTGCCCAGTTTTTCCCGGATGCCAAATACTTCGGCTATTTAATGGCTTCGGAACTGGAAAATGCAGAAAAAGTGCTGAACAGCCCGGCAAGGCCGTTTACCGCAATTATGGGCGGCTCTAAAGTTTCCGACAAAATAAAACTGATTGAGCGTTTGCTGGACAAGGTGGACAATTTGATCATCGGCGGCGGCATGGCTTATACTTTTGCAAAAGCCGACGGCGGCAATATCGGTACTTCTTTGGTGGAAATGGATAAATTGGATTTGGCCAAAAGCTTGCAGCAAAAAGCTAAAGAAAAAGGCGTGCAGCTTTTTTTGCCGGTGGATAATGTTGTTGCAGATGCTTTTGCCAACGATGCGAACACCAAAATAGCCAAAACCGGCCAAATTGAAGACAACTGGATGGGTTTGGATATCGGCCCGGAATCGGTAGAAGTGTTTTCCAAAGTGATCGAAGAAAGTAAAACCATTTTATGGAATGGGCCAATGGGCGTTTTTGAAATGGACAATTTTGACAAAGGGACCAAAGCCGTTGCCGAAGCGATTGTAAAAGCAACCCAAAACGGCGCTTTCTCTTTGATTGGCGGCGGCGATTCTGCCGCAGCAATCTCTAAGTTCAACCTGACTTCAAAAGTAAGCTACGTTTCTACCGGCGGCGGTGCACTGCTGGAATATATGGAAGGCAAAGAGTTGCCGGGCGTAAAAGCGATCAATGAATGATGCTGTTTTTACCGGTATAAAATTGGTGTTGAATAAGCCTTTGCCAGTTGGTAAAGGCTTTTTTAGGATTGCTTCTTTTTTTAACTTTATATAAAAATCAAAAACATGCCAGAAGCAATCATCACATACGAAAAACCGGAAACTTTAAAAGTATTAAAAGCGTTGGCAGAATACTTTGATTTTGAAATAATCGAAAAAAAAGGTAATACGTATTCTGTAAACGGCGTTACGATGATACCAGGTGATCCAACCGCTGATCTTTCTGAATTAAGTAAAGTGTTTACTGGCAAAAATTTGGATGCTAAAAAGTTAAGGGAAGAAGCATGGCGGCGGAAAAAGTGATTATGAAAGTTAACAATTACTCTTCTTGTTAGTGCCTAACCTCCTAAAATCCGTAACAAGCTCATTATTACTAATTGGGTTTTTGCTGCCATTGTTATTGCTCATCAGACATATTTACACAAAAAAGCAAATGTATTTATTGGTGTTATCAGGCTTGATATTAATAAGTGAAGGCCTAATAACATCAGGATTATATTTTACAATTTTTCCATCGCAAGAATGGAATTGGATTGGTAAAAGTGCAAGTCTGATTGCTGCAATTCTGTTCGTTTATTTTAATCCAATTCTCGGTAAAAACGGTATTGGGTTTACAAGCCATCCTAAACCCGAATCAATATTTTCTGTTATTGCTATAAGTACAATAGTTTTGTTTTTAAGGTTGATACCAAAAGTAATAGCTGGAGGTTTTCATCATTTTCATCTTGAAACTTTTGCTTTTCAGGCTACTTTACCCGGTTTTTCCGAAGAAATTATTTACCGGGGAATACTTTTGAGTTTGCTTAATAAAGTTTATCTGCCTGCAATTACAATTTTTAAAGCCAAAGTTGGGTGGGGGTTTTTAATTGTTTCTGTTTTATTTGGATTAGAACACGGCCTAAGTTTAGATAAAAGCTGGCATTTATTATTTAACTCGCAACGGTTTTGTATGACTTTGGGGATGGCTTTATCCTGGCTTGGTTAAAACAAAGAAGCGGAAGTTTGTTGCCAGCCGTCATCTTTCACAACCTTTGGAATTTGATTGTTTTTAGCTAATGCTTCTTTAAAAGCTTTTCGTTTATTTAGAAAATTGAATTAATAGATGAAAACTACATTTTCAGTATCTAAAAAAGATTATTTAGTGTTTTTACTTTTTGATCATTCAAAATCCAAAAAAAAGAAGAGAAATCTTATTATTTTATGGATACAGATGATAATCTTATGGATCGTTTTAACATTGCTTCTTTATTTTGGTAATTATCCACTTTTAACTTTTTTCTCATTCATATTTGGAATATACTATTCAGTTTTATTTCCTTTTAGACAACCCCACAGTTATAAAAAATATTATGAAAGTTATATTAGTGATTTGTGGCAGCGTAGGGAAGAAAAAAATTGTTACATAGAACTTACGAAAGATTATATATTTATGTTAGAAGATACAATGGAATTTAGAATAAGTACTTCTGAAGTTTTTTAAATTAATGAGATACGAGAATATTTTTTTCTCTATTATAAGTTTGGAGGAACTTTAATTCTACCTAAAAAATCTTTTTTAAACGAAATTTTATTAGAGAAGTTATCGGAAATAGCTCAAGAGAATTTTATCAAAATTGACAGTGAATTAAATTGGAGCTGGAGTATTAGATCAGTGCTTTTCTAAAATAATCATTCACAGCCATTCTGCATTTTTTAAGGCAATAGTTTTAAAACATTCATCTACCTCATTAAAATTTACCAAATCAATTTTGTACAACATCGGCAAGTTTTCTATTTCTTCCTCAATTGCAGCTAAATATTTAGGTGAAATTGGTTCATTGCCAATCAAACCAATATCTATATCTGATCTTTTTAATTCGGTCAGATTTGCCTGGGAACCAAAAATAAAAGCACGATAGTTTAAACCAGCAAGGTTTTTTTTCAAAATAGCGCTGATCCAAAAAATAATTTGTTCCCTTCTTTCCATCAGAACAAATATATCCAAATGCTGCTTATACATAAAATTGATTTTCTGATGAAAAGAATAACTGTCATGCTTCTTTTATGCCTGTTTTTTAGGCAGGTTTCCGCTCAAATAAATGCCGATTCTGTTTATGTAAAAGCCAATTACCAGAAATTCGAATACCAAATCCCGATGCGTGACGGCAAAAAGCTGTTTACTTCGGTTTATGTACCGAAAGACCAATCCAAAAAATATCCGCTGATGATGGACCGTACGCCGTACAGCGTTGCACCTTACGGGGCCGATCAGTACAAACGTTCTTTGGGCCCTTCTTCTTTTTTTCTGCACGAGGGTTATATTTTTGTTTATCAGGATGTGCGCGGCC
>CAXTKQ010000118.1:0-1783 GCA_964244955.1 uncultured Sphingobacteriaceae bacterium
ATACGATGGCAGCTTTAGGTTTGGCAAAAGAAAAAGGCGCAACCGTTTTTGGCATCTGCAATGTGGTTGGCGCTTCCATTCCGCGTATTACCGATGCCGGCGTTTATACCCATGCCGGTCCGGAAATCGGCGTGGCCTCCACCAAAGCTTTTACCGCGCAGGTAACCGTTTTAACGCTGATCGCTTTTTATATTGCACAAGTCCGCGGCACGTTATCGCAAAGCAAACTCATTAGTTTATTAACCGAACTGAACGAAATTCCGCAACTGATCGAGCAAACGCTGCTGACCAACGATAAGATCAAAACCATTGCAGCCAAGTTTAAAGATTCGCCCAACTGTTTGTTTCTCGGCCGGGGAAGTGCTTTTCCGGTTGCTTTGGAAGGCGCGTTAAAACTGAAAGAAATTTCCTACATCCATGCCGAAGGTTATCCGGCGGCGGAAATGAAACACGGGCCGATTGCTTTGATTGACGAAGCGATGCCGGTGATTTTTATCGCCACCAAACATTCTTCTTACGAAAAAGTGATCAGCAACATCCAGGAAGTAAAAGCGCGCGGCGGAAAGCTGATTGCAATTGTTTCTGAAGGCGATACCGAAGTAAAGAAAATGGCCGATTACGTAATCGAAATCCCACAAACCGACGAGGCATTTTTACCGCTGCTGGCCACCATTCCGCTCCAGTTATTGGCTTATCATATTGCGTTGATGCGTGGCTGCAACGTTGACCAGCCGCGTAATTTGGCCAAATCGGTAACGGTGGAATGAAGGAAAGCTGATAGTTGATGGTTCATCAGTAATTGCCCAAACCTCTTGCCTGAAACCTCATACCTAAATTTCTTACTGATTTTTATGCGATAAAAGAAGCATTATGCCCTTAGCACAATTTTGCCAAACTGTGCCGAATCATCCATTTTTCTGATCGCTTTTTCTGCTTCGGCCATCGGGAAAACTTCATCCACAACCGGCACAATCTGGTGTTGGTTGATGAGTTCGAGCATCGCTTTAAAATCTTCCTGTGTGCCCATCGTGGTCCCTAAAATGCTCAACTGTTTCCAAAAAATGATACGCGCGTTTAAAGCTGGCAAGTTTCCTGCAGTCCCGCCAAAAAACACAATCTGCGCGCCGGGATTACACAAATCAAGCAAAGGCGCAAAACCTTCGCCCAAAGCACTGTCAATAATTACATCAAAACCGCCGGCAAAATGCTTTAGCTGGTCGGCCCAATCCTGCGCTTTGTAATTGACGCCCGCGGCGGCGCCTAATTTTTTGGCAGCATCAATTTTTTCTCCTGAACCGGAAGTTACAAAAACCTGGCAGCCGGCAGCAACGGCAAACTGCAAGGCAAAAGATCCGGTTCCAGCCCCAACGCCAACAATTAGCACTTTATCGCCTTGTTTCGCTTTTCCTTTGGTAAACAAAGCACGGTAAGCGGTTAAACCGGCCAGCGGAATGGCGGCCGCTTGTTCCCAGGTTAAGTGTGCCGGTTTTGGGTAAAGGTATTCGGCACCAATTTTTACATATTCTGCAAAAGTCCCGTCATCCGGCAAACCCAAAATCTTAAATTCTTTTTGTTGAAATTCAGGATGATCGCCCCAATTATTCCCGGGGTTGATGATCACTTCTTTGCCAATCCAGCTTTGATCTACATCTGGCCCAACTTCGGCAACAATCCCGGATCCATCAGAACCTAAAATTGAAGGATATTTAATGCCGGCGTATTGGCCTTTGGTAATCCACCAGTCGCGCCGGTTTAAGGCTGCGGCTTTAATTTGCACCAACAC
>CAXTKQ010000118.1:1793-6154 GCA_964244955.1 uncultured Sphingobacteriaceae bacterium
TTCATAATTAATAAAATAAAAAACCGGCCCGGATGTTTATCCAAGCCGGTTTCACTGATTTTTAGGTGATAAAAGAAGTATTAAGCCATCGCTTTTTTATACAGCTCGTTCACGTGGTTCCAGTTTACCACGTTCCAAAAAGCGGCTATGTAATCCGGCCTTCTGTTTTGATATTTCAGGTAGTAAGCGTGTTCCCAAACATCCATTCCTAAAATCGGCGTGCCTTTTACTTCGGCTATGTCCATCAAAGGGTTGTCTTGGTTTGGGGTTGAACTCACTTGCAGTTTTTTATCGGCACCAACCGTTAACCAAGCCCAGCCAGAACCAAAACGGGTTGCACCGGCCTCGGCAAATTTGGTTTTAAAATCGGCAAAAGAGCCAAAAGCAGAATTAATTGCAGTTGCCAAATCGCCGCTTGGCTCGCCGCCGCCGTTTGGCGAAAGCAAAGTCCAAAACATAGTGTGGTTGTAATGGCCGCCGCCATTGTTGCGCACCGCAGGCGGAAATTTAGAGATGTTTTTGATGATATCTTCAATCGGACTGTTCGCTTCCGGTTTGCCTTCCAAAGCTTTGTTCAGGTTGGTAACGTAAGCCTGGTGATGTTTGCCGTGGTGGATTTCCATCGTAGCTTTGTCAATGTGTGGTTCTAATGCGTCGGTGGCGTAAGGTAACGCCGGTAATACAAATGCCATATTGGTTAATTTAAAGGTGAAAGAATCTGATTGATACAAACCTAAATAATTTTTTTGCCGGTACTGTTTTTACTTGCAATAAAATGAATTTGAGGTGAGATTGACAGCCTGAAATACAAAGCTGTAAGGTGCGGATTTGTTCTGTTGCTGCTTAATTTTTAATGCGTTTTTGCCTGAAAAACGACCGCACCAGTTCCGAGCATTCATTTTCTAAAATGCCGCCGGTAACCACGGTTTTTGGGTGCGTAATTTTCTGGTTGATCCTGCCAAAACCACGTTGCGGATCATAAGCGCCAAAAACAATTTTACCGATCTGGAACCAGTATGTGGCGCCGGCACACATTACGCAAGGTTCCATCGTAACGTAAAGTGTGCAGTTTTGCAGGTATTTTCCGCCCATTGCATTTGCTGCTGCCGTTAGCGCCTGCATTTCGGCATGGGCAGAAACGTCGTTTAAACGCTCGGTTAAATTATGGCCGCGGCCGATCACCTGCCCTTCGCAAACCACAACAGCGCCGATCGGGATTTCGTCTTCCTTTAAAGCTGCTTTGGCTTCCTGCAAAGCCAATTGCATGTAAAAATCATCCGGCGAAATAACTGGATCATCGGTAAAACTATAATATCTCATGTTGATTTTTGGGTGGTAAAAACAGTATGAAAGTGTAATATTTAATTGAAATTTTAAGGCTAAATTAGAAAGAAACAATTATCTCATTTAAAATTTTAATACTAACTTTAAAGTAGAAACACTAAACAATTGTAATGACAACTTTAACCATACGAATCCCAGAAGAATCAAAACAAAAAGTAGCCAGCTATATTGAAAATTTAGGTGGAGAAGTGGTTTCATCAAAATCATCTAAAGAAGAATTGCGCCAGAAAACACTTTGTGAACTGGAAGAAGGCTTAAATGAAGCTTTTGATATAATTGAAGGAAAAACAGAACGCAGAACATTGATGCAAGTCTTGCGTGGTTAATTTTGTTACGCCTACGCCGTTATTTTTGAAAAAAGCAAAACGGTTAATCAAAAGTTTTCCAACATTAGACGGCAATTTGGAAAAGCTGGAGCAGGAATTGATACTAAACCCGCAGTTAGGTGAGAGTTATGGAGCCAATATTTATAAAATACGATTAGGCGATGAAAGCAAAGGAAAAGGCAAAAGCGGAGGTTTTAGAATAATTACGTATCTGGTGTATGAAAGCAAAGGCACAATAGAAATTTTCTTGATAACTATTTTTGATAAGTCTGAGGAAGCAACAATTAAAAAATCTGATGTAATAAAGCTAATAGCTGACATTAAAAAACAAAGGAATCTAAAATAATTTCTCAACCGCCTTTCTCGCTTCCACCCTTTCCCCTCCAAACCCTACCTTTGCCCTTCCATGATTGAAGTATTTCTAAAAAAAGGCAAAGAAAAAGCAGTATTACAACGCCATCCCTGGGTTTTTTCCGGTGCGATTGAAACCGTAAAAGGTAAACCCGAAAATGGCGAAATTGTAAAGTTATTGGATAACAAAGGTAGTTTCCTGGCTTATGGTTTCTACAATAACCAATCACGCGTGGCGGTGCGTTTGCTGGAATGGAACGATGCTGTTTTTATCGATGAAAATTGGTGGCGCGGACGTATTGCAAACGCTGTTAACAACCGAAAAGAAGTTTTAAACGAACAAACCAACACTTGCCGTTTAATTTTTAGCGAAGCTGATTTTTTGCCTGGTTTGATTGTGGATAAATACGCCGATCATCTTTCGGTACAAATCCTGACTTCCGGGATGGAAAAAGTTAAGCAGATTTGGATTGATGAACTGCAAAAACTGCTTCAACCTAAAAGTATTTTTGACCGTAGCGATGCCACTTCCCGTTCGCACGAAGGTTTGGAAGCTTCTTTTGGTTTGCTTTACGGAGAAAATCCGCCAGATTTTGTGGAAGTGAAAGAAAACGGGATCCGCTATGAAGTGAGCATTTCGGAAGGACAAAAATCGGGCTTTTACTGCGATCAGCGCGATAACCGAAGGTTGGTTGCAGCTCATGCTTCGGACAAAAAAGTGCTGGATTGTTTTAGTTATACGGGTGGTTTTACTTTAAATTGTTTGCAGCAAGGCGCAGCATTGGTTACCAGTGTGGATAGTTCGGCTTTGGCAATCGAGACTTTGCAGAAAAATATCAAACTCAATAATTTTGATGCTAAAAGAAGCATTGCCATACAATCGGATGTGAACAAACAGTTGCGCAAGTTTCGGGAGGAAGAGGAAAAATTTGATTTGATCATCCTCGACCCGCCAAAATATGCGCCTTCGCGTTCGGCTTTAGACCGTGCTTCGCGTGCTTACAAAGATTTAAACCGGCTGGCGATGCTGCTGCTGAACAAAGGCGGATTGCTGGCCACGTATTCCTGCTCTGGCGCAATGGATATGCCAACTTTTAAACAAATTTTGGCTTGGGCTGCGCTGGATGCCGGCAAAGAAGTGCAGTTTATCGGGCAGTTGGTGCAGCCGGAAGACCATCCCATCCGTTCTTCTTTCCCCGAAGGAGAATATTTAAAAGGTTTGCTTTGCCGGGTGAGTTGATTTGGGTTGTCTGTTTTGGTATTGTCCGTGTTCGCTGTCATTTCGCGTTGAAGGAAGAAGTCTTATTCGAAGCAAAACATACCAAATTTTATGTGGTAAAAGAAGTATTCGATTTACGTTTTCATTGAAAAAAGATTTCTCTCTACGGTTCTGTTGAAAGAAGATTTCTCCCTTCGGATCGAAATGACAAAAAAAGCGAAATGACAAAACAAAGCGAAATGCCAGCGCAAACTGGCAACTGGAAACCCGCAATAGGCAACTTCTAAACCAATTGCTTTTTCTTCGATTTCGAACGAAGCTTTAAATTCAGCATCTCCACCAAAATTGAAAAACCCATGGCAAAATACAGGTAGCCTTTCGGGATGTGCTGGTCAAAACCTTCGGCCAAAAGGGAAAAACCGATCAGCAATAAAAACGACAAGGCCAGCATTTTTACGGTTGGGTGCGAGTTTACAAAATTGGCCACGCTGTTGGACGCCCACATCATAATGCCAACGGAAATTACCACGGCCGCAATCATCACCTCCAAATGGCTGGCAATACCAACGGCGGTGATGACAGAATCAAGCGAAAAAACAATGTCCAGCAGCACAATCTGTACAATGGTTGACCAAAAAGATTTCGGTTTTACGTTGGCTTCGTCGTCATCGTCGCCTTCAAATTTTTCGTGTATTTCGCTTGTGCTTTTATAGATCAGGAACAAGCCGCCGCAAATCAAAATTAAATCGTGGCCGGAAATGGCCAGTTTTTCTACCCAATCCGGGTCGGTAATCCCAAAAATGCCGGAAAGGTTGAATAGCGGCTTGGTCAAACTCATGATCCAAGTAAGCGAAAGCAGCAGCAAAATCCGCGTAAACATCGCCAAAAACAAACCCAGCCTGCGGCCTTTGCTTTGCTGTTGGGCTGGCAGTTTGCCAGAAAGGATGGAAATAAAAATGATGTTGTCAATCCCTAAAACAATCTCTAAAATGGTTAGCGTAACCAGTGATATCCAGGCTTCGGGTTGGGTCAAAAATTCCATACCGCAAAAATGCTTCTTTTATCGGCATAAAATCAACAAAGAAATCTGTTATTATTTTGCCGCTACTATACCTTAATGT
>CAXTKQ010000118.1:6164-12363 GCA_964244955.1 uncultured Sphingobacteriaceae bacterium
AATGTTTGTTTTGAACGTTTAAAAACCAGTTTGCTAATTATTACAACTGCCACCCCACCTGCTTTACGTTTTAATTTCGGTTTGCCAGGCAATGCGCCTGATGCTGTTTTTACCGGCATAAAAGCAGCATAGCGTAATGATTTGGTTTACAGCGGTTGCGTTAAAAACAATTCATTGTAATATTGTTATTATTAACACAGACAGCCGTTTTGACTGTCTTTTTTTTGTTTTAAATTAGCAAACTGTATTTACCAAATAGACGAATGCCTGCTGGAGAATTTAATTTAATGCGTATAAAAAACATGTTCAAAAAGTTATATATGATGGCTATCCTGGGCGCTTCGGTGGCCTGCCATGCCACGCCCGGAGCCCCGATAAAAGTAGCAGGTTCTAAAAACATAGAGCCCGACGAACAACAGGCCATTGTTTGCAAGGAAGTAACCGAAATGATTACCAATTACAACTACAAAAAAATCAAGCTGAACGATTCGATTTCCAAAGTAATTTACAACCGCTACCTGAAAGCGCTAGACGAAAACCATAATTATCTGCTGGCTTCGGATGTGAAAGATTTTGACCAGTATAAAACGCAGTTAGACGACGACCTGCAAAACGGCGAACTGAACCACGTGTTCTACATCTTTAATGTTTATCAAAAACGGTACAACGAAAGGATCAAATATTCGCTGGAACAGTTGGGCAAAAACTACGATTTTAACCAGCAGGAAAGTTTTATGTTTGACAGGGAAGAGCAGCCCTGGTTTTCGACGGCAAGCGACCTGAACAAGTTTTGGGACAAGCGCGTGAAATATGACCTGCTGAACCTGAATTTGGCCACGCCGGACATCAATAAAGACAAAGAAATCTTAAAAAAGCGTTACGAAAATCTGATCACACAATCGGACAAGCTGAACAACCAGGACGTTTTTCAGATTTTTATGGATGCCTTTACCGAATCCATTGATCCGCACACCAACTATTTTAACCCTTCCAATGCGGCACAGTTTAACATTCAAATGTCTAAAACTTTGGAAGGCATCGGTGCATCGCTGCAATTTGAAAACGATTACATCACCATTAAAGCAATTGTAAAAGGCGGCCCGGCCGAACGCAGCAAACAGTTGATGGTGGATGACCGCATTATTGGTGTGGCGCAAGGCAAAACCGGCGAGTTTCAGGATATTATTGGCTGGCGGATTGACAACGCGATTAATTTGATCCGCGGGCCAAAAGGAACTGTTGTCCGCTTAAAAATCCTTTCCAAAGGAAAAACCGCCACCAACGCCAAAATTGTTGAAATGGTGCGCGAAAAAATAGTGGTGGAAGACCAATTGGCAAGCAAAGAAATCAGGACTTACGACCAAAACGGGAAAAAACTTAAAATCGGGATCATTACCGTTCCGGGATTTTACCTAGATTACAAAGCTTACCAAGCCGGCGATAAAAATTACCGTAGCGTAAGCCGTGATGTAAAAGTAATTTTAGACAGCCTGAAAGCGCAAAAAGTGGATGGCGTAGTGCTTGACCTTCGGCAAAACGGGGGCGGTTCTTTGCCCGAAGCGATACAATTGACCGGTTTATTTATCAAAACCGGCCCGGTTGTACAAGTTCGGGATATTAAAAACCGGATTGAGCAGGATACCGATGACGACCCTTCCATCGCCTGGACTGGCCCGATGGCGGTTATGGTTGACCGTTTTAGCGCTTCTGCCTCCGAAATTTTTGCCGCCGCCATTCAGGATTACGGCCGTGGTTTAATCGTTGGCACACAAACTTATGGCAAAGGCACCGTACAATCGGCCATTGATTTAGACCGGGTAATTGGCAATTCATTTTCTAACTTATTGGCCAATGTAAAAGGAAAGTCGGGCAATGTAAAAACAGACGGACAACCCGTTGGCTACGGTCAAATCAACCTGACTATTGCTAAATTTTACCGTATCAATGGCAGTTCTACCCAGCACAAAGGCGTAGTGCCGGATATCCAGTTTCCGTCTGCTATTCCGTTGGATAAATACGGCGAAGATACGGAGCCTTCCGCACTGCCTTTTGATATGATCCCAAAAAGCAGTTATGCCACTTACGGAAGTTTTACGGCCGTAATCCCGCAGCTAAAAACGCAGCACGATACACGGATGCAAAGCAATGTAAACTACAAAAACCTGCTGGAAGACATTGCCGAATATAAAAAACGCGATGCTGAAAAAACCGTAACGCTAAACGAACCAGCGTTGAAAAAGCAACACGAAGAAGATGACGCAAAATCATTGGCACACGACAACGCACGAAGAGCGGCGCTTGGCTTAAAACCATTGGCCAAAGGCGAAAAACAGGCTAAAGACAAAGACGCCGACTTTTTGAAAATAGAAGCCGGGCAAATCCTCACCGACTACATCGAGTTAAAAAAACCATAAATTCACCAAAACCTCCGGCCAAAACCCGGAGGTTTTTTGTTTCAAATTAAATTAGGCCTGTTTAAATTTATGTCAAAAAAACAATGCTTCTTTTATGCCTATAAAATTGGTGCCTGGATTATATACCAATGCAAAAAGTATGGAGGTTTGATGTTTTTTGGGTGGTAAAAGAAGCATAGAAATTAAATCGAACAAAATTTAAACAAGCTCTTACAGCTTTGCTGCTTATCTTTGGATATGGCAAAGCTCCTCCAGTTTACCGATAATGGTATTTTTTGTGCCGAAGGCAATTTTTACATTGATCCGTGGCAGCCGGTTGATGATGCCGTGCTTACCCATGCCCATGCCGACCACGCCCGAACCGGAAGCAAAAGGTATTTAGCGCACGAGCTTTCACGCGAAATTTTAAAATACCGTTTAGGCGCTGATATTTCCCTCCAAACCATTCCTTACGGAGAAACCGTTTATAAAAATGGGGTGCAAATTTCACTTTTTCCGGCTGGCCATATTATTGGTTCGGCACAAATCCGGGTTGAATATCAGGGCGAAGTCTGGGTGGTTTCGGGAGATTACAAAGTAGAAAATGACGGCATTTCCACACCTTTCGAGCCGGTCCCCTGTCATCATTTTATTTCGGAATGTACTTTTGGGATGCCGGTTTACCAATGGAAACCGCAGCAATTGATTTTTAACGAAATCAACCGCTGGTGGGAAAAGAACATTGAAGAAGGGAAAGCTACGATAATCGCTGGTTATTCTTTAGGAAAAGCACAACGCATCTTGTGCAACCTTGACCTTTCGCTGGGTACTGTTTTTACCCACGGCGTTATCGAAAATACCAATGATGCTTTGCGCCGCAACGGAATTAACCTGCCAAAAACAGTACGCATCAATCCTGAAATCCCGAAAGAAGAAATAAAAAAAGGTATTGTGCTGTTGCCGCCTTCCGCTGTGGGCAGTAATTGGATGCGCAAGTTGGCCCCATTTGAATTTGGTTTTTGCTCTGGCTGGATGAATGTGCGCGGTGCCAAAAAACGTCGTGCTGCCGACCGTGGCTTTGTACTTTCTGACCATGCCGACTGGGACGGTTTGATCAGTGCGATTGATGCAACCGGCTGCGAATCGGTTTACCTCACCCACGGTTATACGGCTTCTTTTTCGAGGTATTTACGGGAAATCGGCTTTGATGCGCACGAAGTCCACACGTTGTACGGCGGTGATGAAAGTGAGGGCGAGATTCCGTCTGAAGATTTAGGAACGGGGAACGGAGACGAAGCAGGCACCAAAAAAACAGGTGTAAAAGAAGCATCTGCAGGAACCGAAACTATTGCAACATTTGGTGAAGCCGAAGCCAATCAACCCAAAGCCTTATGAAACATTTTGCCGCGCTCTTCGCCGCCCTCGACGAAACCAACAAAACCAACGAAAAGGTAAACGCCATCAAAGCTTACTTTTTAACCGTAAGCGATGCCGACAAAATGCACATGCTCGCTTTGTTTAGCGGCAGGAAACCAAAACGACAGATTAACTCGACTTTGGTTAAAAACTATGCAATTGAACTGGCCAATATTCCGGTTTGGTTGTTTGAGGAAAGCTACCAGGTAGTTGGCGATCTGGCTGAAACCATTTCGCTGCTGCTGCCCGAAAGCAGCCAGACTTCCAACAAAAGCTTAACCGAATGGATTGCTGAAATTAATGCTTTAAACAAGCTGGACGAAGCAGAACGCAAACTCTGGCTCACCGAATCCTGGGCTTCGCTAACGCGGCAGGAACGTTTTGTTTTTAATAAATTATTGACGAGCAGTTTTCGTGTCGGCGTTTCGCAAAGTTTGGTGGTCAAAGCTTTGGCCGATATTTCCAAATTGGATGCGCCGACATTAACGCATCGGATTATGGGCAGTTGGGACCCGGAAGTTTACACTTTTGCCCAGTTGATGGAAGAACAAGGCGCGCTGGACGACCTTTCGCGCCCGTATCCATTCTTTCTGGCTTACCCGATCCAGGAAACTTCCGAAAAACAGAAATCGCCGGAGGAAATGCAAACCGCTTTGGGCAACGCCAACGAGTGGCAGGCCGAATGGAAATGGGACGGTATCCGCGCGCAACTCATCCACCGGAAAGGCGAAATTTTTATCTGGAGCCGTGGTGAAGATTTGGCGACAGAGAAATTCCCGGAACTGCACCCTTTTATCCAGGCGCTGCCAGACGGAACGGTTTTAGATGGCGAACTGTTGACTTTTCGTGATGAGCAACCGCTTCCGTTTAATTTGCTGCAAACCCGTATCGGAAGGAAAAACCTCACCAAAAAAATTTTGGAAGAAAACCCGGTTGCTTTTATCGCTTACGATTGTTTGGAAGTTGGCGGAGAAGATATCCGGCTGAAAACTCAAACCGAACGCCGTTTAATATTAGAGCAATTGCAGCGCGATACTTCTTTTAGCACTATATTTCGGGTGTCGCCTTTAATCAGTTTCAGTTCCTGGGAAGAACTGGCCGAAATTCGAAAAAACTCACGCGAAATGGTTTCAGAAGGCATTATGCTGAAACGGAAAAACGCAACTTACCAGGTTGGCCGAAAGCGCGGCGATTGGTGGAAATGGAAGATTGATCCGCTTTCGGTTGATGCGGTGATGATTTACGCCCAAAAAGGCCACGGCCGCCGCGCCGATTTGTACACCGATTATACTTTTGCCGTTTGGGACGGCGACCGTTTGGTGCCTTTTGCCAAAGCTTATTCCGGTTTAACCGACCAGGAAATTGGCAAAGTGGATGCTTTTGTAAAACGCAACACGCTGGAAAAATTTGGCCCGGTGCGAACCGTAAAACCCGAACTGGTTTTTGAGATTGGGTTTGAAGGCATCAACCAGTCTTCCCGGCACAAATCTGGCATTGCCTTGCGTTTCCCCCGGATTTTACGCTGGCGGCACGATAAGAAAATGGAGGAGGCAGATACTTTGGAAAGTTTGAAGGCTTTGTTGTAACAAGAACTATTGGGTACTTAAAAAAAATCATTTATGGCCGATAATAATACTAATACTGCATTAGTTGCAATAATTTCCGCAGGTTCTGTTGTGGTATCTCAAATAGCTACTCTATTATTAACAAATATTAAGGAGAAAAGACAACAAAAATTTGAATTGTTTAAAGGAAGTTTCCAGAAAAAAATTGAGGTAGGAGAAAAATATTTTATAATAACATCCGAAAGTCTGTATTTATTAAATGCTAGTATTTATCACATTAGACAAAAAAATTTAAAAAGCAGGCAAAACATTGATTGGCTGGATAAAAGTATAGAAATGCTAACTGATTCTTATCACAAAAATCCAATAGACAAAAATCAAACAACTGCAACTACTAACATATATTTTAAGATAAAGACAACTCCAAAAAGTATTTCAAAGGACGATATCAAAACAACACAACTTCGATTGGAAATATCAGAACTAGTTAATGAGTACAAATTGAATTCTGACGAAAACAAAACTGAACAACTAAAAAAGATAAGAGTAGCAGAAGAAGCTCTTTGTATTCATTTTGAAAAAATGATAGGTCTTATGCAAGAAGATTTAAACATTATTCAACACGAAATTTCAACTATAACCAACAAACTTAAATAATACAAACGCTTAAATTAACCTATTTAAAATTTAGGCAATTGTAATCATCGTAGCTTCAAGAATGCAACCCAAAACCTATCTTATCACTGGAGCCGGAAGCGGTATCGGCCGCGCCATTACTCAAAAACTGGCTGCTAAAAACCATACTTGTATTTTATTAGGAAGAAC
>CAXTKQ010000119.1:0-12256 GCA_964244955.1 uncultured Sphingobacteriaceae bacterium
ATGCGCTGGTGATAAAAAAAGACGGGCACATTAGCCAGAAACAATTTAGGGAACCGACCGAAAAAAAATCGTGTTCTTTTGAGCGTATTTATTTTTCGCGCGGAAGTGATGCTTCCATTTACCGCGAACGCAAGCAGTTGGGCCGTTTGTTGTGCAAGCAGATTTTGGAAGCGGTGGATTACGACCTGGAAAACACCGTTTTTTCCTACATCCCAAATACGGCCGAAGTTGCTTTTTACGGGATGGTAGAAGGCATCCATAAATACATCAAATCCTACCAGCGCGAAAAATTGCTGAACCGGGAAGATAAAATTACGGATGAAGAACTGGAACGTGTGCTGAACATTTATCCGCGGGTAGAAAAACTGGCGATAAAAGATGTAAAGCTGCGCACGTTTATTACGCAGGATGCAGACCGCTCTGAAATGGTGGCGCATGTTTACGATACCACTTACGGATTGATCAAGAATGGCAAAGATACACTGGTTGTGCTGGACGATTCGATCGTCCGCGGAACTACCTTGAAGCAAAGTATTTTAAAGATTATTGACCGTTTAGGGCCGAAAAAAGTGATTGTAGTTTCTTCGGCGCCGCAAATCCGTTACCCGGATTGTTACGGGATTGATATGTCGCGGATGAGCGAGTTTGTTGCTTTTGAAGCAGCCATCAGTTTATTGAAAGACCGCGGCATGGAAAACGTGTTTTACGACGTGTACGAAAAGTGTGTGGAAAGTGAGCATTTGCCAAAAGAGCAAGTGGAAAACTACGTAAAAGCCATATATGCGCCTTTTACCGATGCGCAAATTTCTGACCGGATTGCTGAAATCATCACCCCAAACAGTATCAAAGCCGAAGTTGAAGTAATTTACCAAACTTTAGACAACTTGCACAAAGCCTGCCCCGAACATTTGGGCGACTGGTATTTCTCAGGCAACTACCCAACGCCCGGCGGAAATAAGGTGGTAAACAAAGCATTCCAAAACTGGATGCAAGGGAAAAACCAGCGGGCTTACACGTAAAATGAGCGGGGAGCGAGGTTTTGAGGAGCGCGCTTTTGTTGTTAAAACTCAGAACAAATTTATGCCGATAAAAGAAGCATCAGTTAGTGGAAGGCATTCCCGAAAAAACAAAGTGCGTTACCAACCGGTCGAGGATGATAAAAGCAGCAATGATCAGCGCAATCCCGGCCACATAATTTAAGCGGTGCACCAATTTCACCGAAATCTTGTCGCGTAATTTATTCGCATAGAAAGCTTTGATCGTATCCATTCCAAACTGTACCAGCAGGATGGTAAAAAACATAATCACCAATTTTAGTTGCCGGTGCGGGATGCCTGCATGGTAAACCGTGCTTGCCGTACCGATTACGGTTATCCAATGAAATAAAATGGTAGGGTTAAAAATGCACATCAAAAACCCTTTAAAAAAATAACCGGCGCGGTTAACCCGTGCAGGCGTGTTGGTGTTGAAGTTTACGTCTGCTTTTTTTAGCAAATAATAAACGCCAATACAAAACAGGATGATGCTGCCGCCCACACCTAACCAAACTTTTGCCTGAGGCGGGATTTCAAACAATTGTGAACCAAAAATAATCCCGCCCACAAACACCACATCGCTCGAAACCACGCCCAAGGCCAGTGCTACGCCGGCATGAAAGCCTGTTTCGATACTCGTTTTAATGAGCGCAAAAAAAACAGGCCCGGTAATAAAGGTTAACACAAGGCCGATTCCGATACCGGAAATGATAGCTTCAATCATTTACGCAGCTTATATAGTTTTATTTTTAGCAAGGTAAACGCGAATATGCAATTTTATTATTTAAAGCACTAATGCAGCAGCAATATGGCCGGTAACACTAAAATTACAGGTTGATATTTATAAAATTTCTATTAAGTTCGTGAAAAATTTTATTCCGGATAATTACTAACCAACTTATTTAACACCTGATGGATCAGTCTAAAACTAAAAGTTATGCTTCCGCTCTGTACTCTTTAATTACCGTTTTCTTTTTCTGGGGGTTTCTGGCTGCTTCCAACGGTGTATTCATCCCTTTTTGCAAAACTCATTTTCACCTCACACAGTTTGAATCCCAACTGATTGATTTTACTTTTTACGGCGGCTATTTTATTGGTTCGTTGATTTTGTACCTCGTTTCCCAGCTTACCAAAGTAGATTTGCTGAATAAAATTGGTTATAAAAACGGTATTGTTTATGGTTTGCTTATTTCTACAGTTGGTGCGCTGGCAATGGTCCCTGCCATCAACAACGGCCATTTTGCTTTTATCCTGAGTTCATTTTTTGTGGTAGCTGTTGGTTTTTCATTGCAGCAAACGGCTGCCAATCCATTTGTTATTGCTTTAGGTCCGCCCGAAAGTGGTTCGCACCGGTTAAACTTTGCCGGTGGTGTCAATAATTTTGGCGGACTATTGGGGCCGATTGTGGTTAGTTTGGTTCTTTTTGGTTCATCTCAAGGCAGCGATCAAAGTACAGTAAGCATTACATCGGTTAATAATTTGTATTTTATCCTGGCAGGATTATTTTTGGCTGTGGCACTTTTTTACCGGTTTTCTAACCTGCCCGAGATCAACAGTACCGAAAGTGTGGAAGCCAGCACAAGTTCTAACAGGCCGTTGTTGCTGATTACGTTGGGTTTTCTGTTGGTCTTGGTTGCCAACCCACTCGAAAAATTAATAGGCTTAAGCAATGCTTATTTTATTTATGGTGCTTTAGCTTTGATCCTTCTATCACTTATTTATGTGCTGTTGGCACCCAAAAATAACCCTGATTCTTGGGGGGCAATGCAATACCCGCAACTGATTTTGGGCATGATTGCTATTTTTACTTATGTTGGGGTTGAAGTAACCACCCAAAGCAACATGGGCGCATTGTTAAAACTGCCAGCTTTTGGCGGCTATGCAGATTCTGCCATCAAACCTTATATTTCATTATATTGGGGAAGTTTGATGATTGGCCGCTGGACGGGCGCGATCAGTGCTTTTAAATTATCTAAATCAACAAAAAATATTTTAACGGTCATCGTCCCTTTTATTGCCTTTGGCGTAATCTTGTTGTTTAATCATTTATCCGGAACAGATGTCGGCAACCTGTATTTGTATTCAATTTGCGTAGTTGTCCTGATCGTCGCTTTCTTTATGGGCCAGGAAAAGCCAACACGTATTTTAATGATCTTTG
Organism: uncultured Sphingobacteriaceae bacterium; assembly: GCA_964244955.1. GTDB lineage: Bacteria > Bacteroidota > Bacteroidia > Sphingobacteriales > Sphingobacteriaceae > Mucilaginibacter_A. Next base: position 3,193 of record CAXTKQ010000119.1, read on the forward strand.
GTTTGCTGGGCATGCTTGCCATGATTGTTGGTTTATTAACCACCGGGCAGATTGCCATTTATGCTTTTTTAAGCGGCGGTTTATGCTGTTCCATTATGTGGCCAAGTATATTTTCATTGGCCCTTGCTGGTTTGGGCAAATATACCAGCCAGGGTTCTGCATTTTTAATCATGATGATTTTAGGCGGATCTGTTATCCCGCCGGTACAGGGAATTTTGGCCGATACGGCAGGCATCCATATTTCTTACATCATCCCGGTTATCTGTTTTGCTTACATCGCTTTCTTTGCTGTAAGGGTAGGGACGGAACTGAAAAAACAAGGAATTGACATGAACCAGGTTGAAGCAGCAGGCGGACACTGATTTTTTATGCCTAAAAAAAGCTTCGATGCCATTTTTATGCACTTGGCTACCGACCTGGCTTTTCGCTCGCATTGCGTAAAAGCACAGGTTGGCGCGGTGCTGACCAAAGATACCCGCATTATTTCCATCGGTTACAACGGCCCGCCGGCCGGAACACATAATTGCGACGAAGAATGGCCGGAGCAAGGTTGCGCACGCGATGCCCGCGGAAGTTGCTCCTTAGCTTTGCACGCCGAACAAAATGCCATTTTATATGCCGTAAAAAATGGCGCTAATTTGCAGGGCGCAACTTTATATGTTACGCTTTCGCCTTGTTTGGCTTGCGCCCGATTGATTTTTTCGGCAGGGATTGCGGCTGTGTTTTATCAAAAATCGTATGCGGCTTATAAAGGTTTTGCCAATGATGAAGGTGTGGATTTTTTAAACCGTTTTGGGGTTTCTGCAAAGCAGTATGAGTTGGTTGAATAACCTGCAGCTTTTTAAATTTGAAATGTAATTGTTGATGCTTCTTTTATCGTATAAAAATTGGTATGGTTCATGGTCGAAGGCTGATCGCTGAAAGCTGATTGCTGACAGCTAATCTAAACTTTCTGATTCCGCAACGCATTCACTTTTTCCAAAGCAAAATTTAATTGTTGTTCCGGGGAGAGATTGGTATTGTCCAGAATCACAGCATCATCGGCACGAATAAGCGGGCTTTCAGTTCGGGTCGTGTCCTGGTAATCCCGATCGGCAATGTTGTCAAAAACTTCGTGCAGCGTAATTTCCTGTCCTTTTTCCTTCAGTTCCTTGTAACGCCTTTCTGCCCGGATTTTTGGGTCGGCCGTCATAAACAGCTTCAGTTGTGCGTTTTTAAAAACAGCCGTACCAATATCGCGGCCATCCATCACAATGTTTTTTGATTTGCCCATGCGCTGTTGCTGTTTCACCATTTCGCGGCGTACTTGCCGTATCGCCGAAACTGCGCTTACATTTTTTGAAACCGGCATCTGACTGATTTCATCCGAAACTTCTTCATTGTTCAGCATGATATGCGTTTCGTAATCGCGCGAACTGAAGTTGAGATGGATGTTTTTCAACGCTTTTTCAACCTGTTCCTGGTCGTTGATATCCACCTTGTTCCGCAGAAAATACAATGTTACGGCCCGGTACATCGAACCACTATCCACATAAATAAAGTTGAGTTTCTTTGCCAATGCCTTCGCCAAAGTGCTTTTTCCGCAGGAAGAATAACCGTCAATAGCTATAACAAAGTTTGTGTTCATCGCGGCGCTAAAGATACGGCAATCCTTTAAATTGTAAACACAAATTGCCAATGCTTCTTTTACCGTATGTTTTTTAGCGTCAATTGCTTTAACTTCGGCTTTGGTTTCGCGTAAGAAAAAAGCTGCCCGAATTTTATTTTATGCCGGTAAAAACAGCTTGGCATAGCTCTTGAAACAGTTAAGTGTTGCCCAGATTTCTATTTAATAAATAAATACAACTGCCAGTTTGGCGTTTAAATACGGTTATAAATGAGTTTTGATCCATTCGATTTTAATAATGCATTGCCTATCATTAATGAAGAATCCGAATTTTTTCCTTTAATGTCGTCAGAAGACGAAGAAGAAATGAACAACGAACTCGTTCCGGAGGTACTGCCAATATTGCCGCTTCGTAATACGGTTTTGTTTCCCGGTGTTGTTATCCCGATTACGGTTGGCCGCGATAAATCCATCAAACTGATTAAAGATGCCAACAAAGGGAAAAAGATTATCGGCGTAGTTGCGCAAAAAGATACCAGCATTGAAGACCCGACTTACGAGCAATTGAACCAGGTTGGTACAATGGCGTTGATCATCAAGGTTTTGCAAATGCCCGACGGCAACACAACGGTTATTATCCAAGGCAAAAAACGCTTCACTTTGAAAGAACAGGTGCAAAGCGAGCCTTATATCAAAGCATCTATCGAGCCTTTTAAAGAGATAAAAGCGACAGAGAACAAGGAGTTTAAAGCGATGGTTTCGTCTATTAAAGACATGGCGATGAATATTGTACAGCTTTCTCCGAACATGCCTTCCGAAGCCAGTATCGCCATTAAAAATATCGAAAGCACTTCTTTTCTGATCAATTTTATTTCTTCTAACATGAATGCTGCGATGGCCGTGAAGCAGCACATGCTGGAAGTGCCCAACTTGTACGAGCGTGCGCGGATGGTGCTGGAGCATTTAACGGTTGATTTGCAAATGCTGGAACTGAAAAACCAAATCCAATCGAAAGTGCGGGTTGATTTGGACAAGCAGCAACGCGATTACTTTTTAAACCAGCAGCTTAAAACTATTCAGGAAGAATTGGGCGGCAATTCGCCGGATATGGAAGTGGACAACCTGCGCGCCAAAGGCAGCAAAAAAAAGTGGTCAAAAGAAGTAGCAACCCATTTTAACAACGAGCTGGCAAAACTGGCGCGCATCAATCCTGCTGCGGCCGATTATTCGGTACAAATTAATTATTTGGAACTGCTCACCGAACTTCCTTGGAACGAGTTTACCAAAGATAATTTCGACTTAAAACGCGCGCAGAAAGTGCTGGACAAAGACCATTTTGGTTTAGAGAAAGTTAAACAACGCATCATTGAATATTTAGCGGTTTTGAAGCTGAAGCACAACATGAAAGCACCAATTTTATGTTTGGTTGGCCCGCCGGGGGTTGGCAAAACTTCGCTGGGGAAATCTATTGCACGTGCTTTAGGCCGAAAATATGTGCGCATGGCTTTGGGTGGAATCCGGGATGAAGCCGAAATCCGCGGACACCGTAAAACTTACATCGGTGCGATGCCGGGACGGATTATTCAGTCTATAAAAAAAGCAGGTGCTTCCAACCCGGTTTTTATTTTGGACGAGATTGATAAAGTTGGAAACGATTTCCGCGGCGACCCTTCTTCAGCTTTGTTGGAAGTGCTGGACCCGGAACAAAACAGCAACTTTTACGACCATTATGTGGAGATGGATTTTGATCTTTCCAACGTAATGTTTATCGCAACGGCCAATTCTTTAAATACTATTCAGCCAGCTTTGTTGGACCGGATGGAAATTATCGAAGTAAACGGTTACACCATTGAGGAAAAAGTTGAAATTGCCCGCCAGCATTTGTTGCCAAAACAACGCGAGGCGCATGGTTTAAAACCAAAAGACGTTTCCATCAAAAATAACGTGCTGGAAAAAGTAGTGGAAGATTACACACGCGAATCCGGTGTGCGCAACCTGGAAAAAAAGATCGGTTCTTTGGTTCGTGGCATTGCAAAAAGCATTGCGATGGAAGAGGAATACTCGGCAGCTATCGCCAAAGAAGATGTCGAAAAAATCCTCGGTGCGCCTTTATTTGACAAAGACAGTTACGAAAACAACAACTTTGCCGGCGTAGTTACGGGTTTGGCCTGGACACAAGTTGGCGGCGACATTTTGTTTATCGAAGCCAGTTTAAGCCCGGGAAAAGGCCGTTTAACCTTGACCGGAAGTTTGGGCGACGTAATGAAAGAATCTGTTACCATTGCTTTGGCTTATTTGCGTGCCCATGCAAAAGATTTTAACATTGATGTCCGCTTGTTTGACCAATGGGACGTTCACGTTCATGTTCCGGCAGGTGCAACGCCAAAAGACGGCCCATCAGCAGGGATTACGATGCTGACAGCTTTAGTTTCAGCTTTTACGCAGCGAAAAGTTAAAGAGCATTTGGCCATGACCGGCGAGATCACGCTTCGCGGAAAAGTGTTGCCGGTTGGCGGCATCAAAGAAAAAATATTAGCGGCAAAAAGGGCAAACATCAGAGAGATCATCTTGTCCAAATCCAACCAAAAAGATATTCTGGAGATCAAGGAATCGTATATCACCGACATGAAATTCCATTACGTTTCGGAAATGAAAGAAGTGATTGACTTGGCTTTAATGCCGCAAAAAGTGGAAAACGCGGTAGATTTAACGGTGCGGGAAGAAGTGAAAGCGGTGTTGAATTAAAGCCCTGTTTAAACAGATATTTTTGAAAAGCTGGCGGTAATCCCTCCGGCTTTTCTTATGTTTAGGCTTTTTAAGCCCAATGAAATTTATATACTTATTCCTGATACTTCTTTTATCGGTGTTTTTTGTGCAGGCCCAGCAAAAAACTTATCAAAACGAAATTGGCTTTCAAACCGATAACGATGCTTATCTCGCGCAAGGTTCCGACCGGTATTATACCAACGGCTTGTTCCTTTATTTCCGCCATGCTTTGCAAACTGATACCACAAAAGCAAACCTGTTTGGCAAAGTTTTAGGTTTCGAGGCCGGGCAAAAAATGTTTAACCCGCAATCAGCTTTTATTCCGGCTGCGCGGTATGTTGATCGTCCTTTTGCCGGATACTTGTATGTTGGAAGTACGCTGCAATATTTGTATAAAAACGAAAGCGCGTTGAAATTAGGTTTGCAAATCGGCGTAACCGGACCGGCTGCTTTAGGCCGGCAAGCGCAAGAATTAGTGCACCGTTTATTTGGTTTTTACAAACCGCAAGGCTGGCAGTACCAGATCAAAAATAATTTAGGGGTGAATTTGACGGCCGGTTACGACAAACTCTTTTTCAGAAAAGACTGGTTTGATGTTATCGGAAACGCTTACGGAAACCTCGGCACAACTTTTACCGGTACAGGTTTAGGGCTTACTTTGCGTTTTGGCGAGTTTAACCCGCTTTATCACTCAGTCAGCACTTCGGGTTTGGTTGCCAAAAATAGGTCGGTAAAAGAAGCACACCGAAAAGAGTTTTTCTTCTACCTCAAACCAACCTTAAACTACAATGCTTATGATGCAACGGTGCAAGGCGGTTTATTTGAAAAAGACCCAACGCCGCCGGAAATAACCGGAGCAATTAAGCCTTTGGTATTTAGTCAGGAACTGGGCGGAAATTTAACCGCCGGAAGATGGGCATTTAATTTAGCCGCCATTTTCAGAACGCGCGAAGTAAAAACGATGGTGAAAACCCACCAATGGGGAACGGCAACTTTTTTATACCGTTTTAACTAATCCTGCTGTTTATAAAAATTGAATGTTGATATTTTTGTTACAAAGGATTACAATAATTTAAAAAAATAGAAGTTTCAATAATGTTAATTCGCACCCTGCTGCCCAGATGAAATATAGTTTTATTTTAGGATTTCTGATTTTTTCTTCCGTTGAAGCTATTCAGGCACAAAGTTCTTACGTAAAGTTAGGGCAGAAGGCACTGGTTGACGGCGATTTTAAAAATGCGGTTACCAATCTCGAAAAAGCCTGCATCACCGATTCTACCAATGCCAACGCTTTGTGGATGCTGGGCTATTCGTATTACCATTGCGACAGTTACAAAAAATCAATTGCCACTTATACCAAAGTTATTGCCGTAAAACCGGCTGATGCCACGGCTTATTATTATCGGGCAAGGGCAAAAGGCCATTTGGCAGGCGATAATTTGGTAACACCGGCCGAAAAAGAAAAGTATTTTTTAGGTTCGATTTTAGATTTTACCAAAGCGGCTTCCCTTAACCCAACTGATCTAAAAAATTACCAAAACAGAGGAATTGCCTATAAAGATTACGGCCTGTTCAAACTAATTAAAAATTCCGGGTTTTACGATAAAGCCCGTGCCGCCAATGCTTTCCGGGCTTCCATTGCCGATTTTCAAAAAGTTTTGGATGCCGACCCGCAGCGCCAGGACATTGTTTCGCTGTTGGAATTATCCAAAGAACAGTTGAAACACATGGGCAAGAAGTAAAGTTTCTCTTTTTATTTAGGTATTGTTTTAAGTTGGTTCCACAATTTTGGCTAAAGCCAATAAGCTTACGATAGAACCCCGCCCTAAAGGACGGGGCAATTTCCACAATTTGTTACTAAACGTTTGTAACTGCTTATAATAACCACAATCTTATAAATGTTCCCTTTGATTGGGTTTCTCAGTTGCCACGGCCTTCAGGCCGTGGCAAAAACAAACATGCAAGGGGCTTTAGCCAAAATAACCAAGAGTAAAGCGCATTGAATTTTATGCCATAAAAGAAGCATGAAAAAACTGACAACTTACCGCTTCTTCAATTTCCCTTCAATCAAATAATCGTTGGTGCCGAGGAAACGCACGTGCTGCTTTCGCTGGATTTGATAAAGCGAATCGGGATAATACGTCAGCTTTTCTTTGTTCTGGAATAAACTGTTGTTGGTAACATTAAAAATCATTACGTAAATCACCTTGTTGTTCTCTTTTTTCAGGATGATTTCCCTGGTTTTTAAATCGGGTTCCAACGCTTTGTAAATCGTGATTGCGCCTGAAGTTGTGGTTTTATAACTGTTTTTCCAGGAAGGTTTGTTGATGTTGGATTCCGAAAAAACCGAAAGCTCGCCCGGCCAGTTATCAATTCTAACGGTTTTTGTTTCGGCATCGCCATTTCTGGATACTGTTTTTACCACATAAAAATTAGCGTTCGAAAGCTTTTTGGTTTCACCAGCAAAGTAAGAAGTTAGGTCGAAATAAGAGTTTTTGCTTTGCTGCACTTCTGGTTTGCAGGAAGCCAGAAAACAAATCAACCCAACAACTGCAAGCCGGAAAAAAGATTTACACCAATACATTTCCAGTCATTTCAGCAGGAATAGCTACGCCCAAAATTTTCAAAACGGTTGGTGCAATATCGCCCAGCTTGCCGCTTTTTACTTCTTTATAATCCAGATCAACCAAAATACACGGGACCAAATTGGTGGTATGCGCCGTGTTTGGCGAACCATCTTCGTTAATCATGTAATCCGCGTTGCCATGATCAGCAATAATGATAAACGAATAGCCGTTTTTGATGCCGGTTTCGACCACTTCTTTTAGGCAGGCGTCCACCGTTTCCACGGCTTTTACCACGGCCTGGAAAACGCCTGTGTGGCCAACCATATCTGGATTGGCAAAATTGAGGCAGACAAAATCCGGCCAGCCGCTTTCCAGTTCCGGCAAAATAGTGTTTTTGATTCCTTCGGCACTCATTTCCGGTTGCAAATCGTAAGTGGCAACTTTTGGCGAAGGAACCAGCAAACGTTTTTCATTGGCAAATTCTTTTTCCCTTCCTCCGGAAAAGAAAAACGTAACATGCGGGTATTTTTCTGTTTCTGCAATCCGGATCTGGTTTTTGCCGGCATACTGCAAAACTTCGCCCAAAGTATTGATCAAATCATCTTTGGTAAAAACAACATCCACATCTTTAAAACTTTCGTCGTAAGAAGTCATCGTAACATACTTCAACTTCAACGGGTGCATGTTTTGCTCCGGGAAAGGTTTTTGGGTTAAAGCGGAAGTTATTTCCCGGCCACGGTCTGTCCGGAAATTGAAGCAAATCACGACATCGTTTTCCTCGATCACGGTAACCGGTTTTCCTTCGGCATCAACTTTTACCAACGGTTTGATAAACTCATCTGTAACGCCTTCCTGGTAAGAGTCGCGGATGGCATCAACCATATTGTTAACCGGCGTTCCAATTCCGTTCACCAGCAAATCATAAGCTAACTTCACGCGTTCCCAGCGGTTATCGCGGTCCATGGCGTAATAGCGGCCAATAGCTGATGCTGTTTTTACCGGTGTATTTTTGATGTAGGTTTCTAAGTTTTCGATGTAATTGATGCCCGAATTTGGATCGGTATCGCGGCCATCCAAAAAAGCGTGGATGAAAACTTTTTGCAGGTTGTATTGCTGACTAAAATCGCACAAAGCCCGCAAATGGTTGGTGTGCGCATGTACGCCGCCATCAGAAACCAAACCCATCAAATGGACTTGCTTGTTGTTTTCCTTTGCGTATTCAAAAGCTTTGGTAAGGACAGGGTTTTTAAAAAAATCGCCATCCGTAATGGATTTGTGAATGCGGCCAAGTTCCTGGTAAACTACTCTTCCGGCACCTAAATTCATATGGCCAACTTCCGAGTTTCCCATTTGTCCGCCCGGCAAACCAACCGCTTCGCCCGAAGCTTCCAACGTAGAATTGGGGTAATTTTCCTTTAGATAATTAAAAAAAGGCGTTTTGGCAGCAAGGATAGCGTTTGATTGGTCGGCAGAGCCATAGCCCCAGCCATCTAAAATGATGAGGGCAACTTTTTTATTTTTTTCCACAGCGCAAATATACTTGATCGTGAATAAGTAAACGGACGAATAATCAAAACAACGTATAAAATTTAGCGTAAAATACCGTAGTTTTATACCTAAACAGTTTGATACAACAACCGGTTATGAAAAATAGTGTGATTGTTTTGCTGTTGATTGCTTCTTTTAGCACAGCTTTTTTAGCAGACCCGATTGATAAAATTGCCGCTTTGTTGCAGCAAGGCCAGGCGCGCGAGTTGGGCAAACAATGCGCGGCAAGTGTTGAATTAAGTATTTTAAACGACGAAAAAGTAGTCAGCCCGGCGCAGGCAGAAGCGGCGTTGAATGCTTTTTTTATGGCCAATAAACCCTCGTTGGTAAAAGTGATCCATCGGATCAACAACAACGCAAGTTTGAGTTTGGCGGTGGTGCAGCTTAAAACTTCCAACGGAAATTTCCGGATTTCTTATTCCCTCAAAAACACAAACGGTAACCAGGAGTTAACAGAATTGCGTATCGAGCCGGAAAAAGGTTAAAAATACGCGCAAATAGTTACTTTTGGTTTCTCAAATACGTGTAAGTTGGATTTAATACTGATACAAAACTTTATCAACCAGGCACTGGCAGA
>CAXTKQ010000120.1:0-12215 GCA_964244955.1 uncultured Sphingobacteriaceae bacterium
AGGGGACAGGAAACTTATGGCGAAGACCCTTATTTAACAGGAACATTGGGAAAAGCGTTTGTAACTGGATTGCAGGGCAACGACCCGAAGTATCTAAAAGCAGCGGCTTGTGCCAAACATTATGCCATCCATAGCGGGCCGGAACCATCAAGGCATGAGTTTGATGTAAACGTAAGCGACCATGATTTGTGGGACACTTATTTACCTGCTTTCCGCGAGTTGGTGGTAAACGCAAAAGTGGCAGGCGTAATGTGTGCTTACAATGCTTTTAAAGGCCAGCCTTGCTGCGGCAGCGATCTGTTGATGAACAATATTTTGCGCAATGAATGGAATTTTAAAGGTTATGTAACTTCGGATTGCGGTGCGATTGATGATTTTTACCAACACCATAAAACCAGCACCGATGCGGAAAGTGCTGCTGCAGATGCGGTTTTGCACGGAACCGATGTAGAATGCGGGAACGTAACTTATAAATCATTGATTCAGGCGGTTCAGGATAAAAAACTAACCGAAGATCAGATCAATGTTTCTGTAAAAAGGCTGTTTACCATCCGCTTTCGTTTGGGTTTGTTTGACCCAAAGGAACAAGTAAAGTTTGCACAAATTCCGTTAAGCGTTTTAGAAAGCCCGGAACACCAGGAACACGCTTTAAAAATGGCGCAGCAATCAATTGTGTTACTGAAGAACGAAAAGCAAACGCTTCCGCTAAGTAAAAAGCTAAGAAAGATTGCGGTTTTAGGCCCGAACGCCGATGACTCGGTTACTGTTTTGGGAAATTACAATGGTCATCCATCCAAATTAACAACGCCTTTACAAGCCATCAAAGAAAAACTGGGCAATGGAACGGAGGTGTTTTATGATAAAGCAGTTGATTTTACAGCAACTTTAACCGGAAAACCAGACTTAAAAGCCATTGCCGATGAGGTTAAAGATGCAGATGCCATTATTTTTGTTGGCGGGATTTCGCCCAAGCTGGAAGGCGAGGAAATGAAGGTGAACCAGTCGGGCTTTAACGGCGGCGACCGCACGTCCATTGCATTGCCGGAAGTGCAAACCAACCTGTTGAAATGGTTAAAAACAACGGGCAAACCGGTAGTTTTTGTGATGATGACCGGCAGCGCTTTGGCTATTCCCTGGGAAGCAGCAAATATCCCGGCGATTGTAAATGCCTGGTACGGCGGACAAGCAGCCGGAACTGCATTGGCCGATGTTTTGTTTGGTGATTACAATCCGGCTGGCCGCTTGCCGGTTACCTTTTACAAAAGCGATCAGGATCTGCCTTCTTTTACAGATTACTCCATGAACAACCGCACTTACCGCTATTTTAAAGGCCAGCCTTTGTATGCTTTTGGTTATGGCCTAAGTTACACCACGTTTAAATACGGCGAGTTGCAAGTACCTTATCAAATTCCTGTTGGTAAAAACACTATCGTGAGTGTGAAAGTAACCAACACCGGAAAAATGGATGGGGAAGAAGTAGTGCAACTTTATTTGTCGCATATAAAAGCAACAACCGATGCGCCCATCCGGGCATTAAAAGGTTTTAAGCGGATATTTTTAAAAGCCGGAGAAAGCAGGAACGTCAGCTTTACTTTAACCATTCCCGATTTATCGTTGGTAGATGAGCAGGGAAGTTTAAAAGAATTGTCGGGCAGTATTTTAGTGAGTGTTGGCGGAAGCCAGCCGGATGCGAAAACGCAGCTTAGTAAAAAGACGGTGGGAAGGGTGATGCGGGTGATTTGAGAAATTATTTCATTTGGACAAGGCCTGTTTAAATTTCATTCGTTAATGTTTTGGCTAAAGCCAAGCCTAAATTTTATACATTCCACCGCCTAAAGACCGTGGCAATTTGGCTATCTTGTTTTACAAATTTTTTGTGCTTGCTAATAGTAAATGAAATGATCCTGCGGAATATTGCAGTTGTTGAACACCAATTGCCACGGCCTTCAGGCCGTGGACAAATGAGAACAGGCAACAGGCTTTAGCCAAAATTACAAGGTGCAAAATTTAGGGGCATAAAAGAAGTATTAAAAACAGAGCAGACAAAAATTAAACAGGTTCAAATGGCATGAAGAATAGTGATGTTATAATCGTCAAAACAAATCATCCACCGCCTTGCAAAAAATATGTCCGATCAAAATATGAATTTCCTGAATACGGGCAGTAATATCCGAAGGCACAACGATATTCAAATCGCACAACGCATTCATCTTCCCGCCATCGCGGCCGGACAGACCCAAGGTTTTACAACCTGCTTTTTTTGCAGATGCCAATGCTTTTAAAACATTGGCACTGTTGCCGCTGGTAGAAATGGCCAGGAAAAGATCGCCAGGCTGGGCCAAAGCTTCCAACTGACGGCTGAAAACATTTTCAAAACCATAATCATTGCTGATGGCGGTGAGGGCAGAAGTATCGGTAGATAAAGCAATGGCGGCCAGCGGTTTGCGTTCTTTTACAAACCGGCCGGTAAATTCGGCAGCAATATGTTGCGCGTCAGATGCGCTTCCGCCGTTGCCGGCAATCAACAGTTTCTTTCCGCTTAAAACGGTTTCGGTAATCATCGCGCACCCATTTTCTATCGGTAAAAGAAGCATCTCCATTACTTTGCCCATGAGCTGCTGATGGTTGTATAATTCTGCTGCTACCATTTCAATTGTTGTCATTTTCCATATCTTCAATAATTTCTTTAACGGAAGTACTTGCGCTTCCAACCCGCCGGATCACAATAGCTGCTGCATGGTTGGCCAGTTCGCAGGCTTCTTCCACCGTAAAACCAAGCGCAATAAAATAAGCCAAAGTGGCCAAAACGGTATCGCCTGCACCCGTTACATCAAAAACTTCTGTTGCCTTTACGTCCAATAATTGATAACTGTCTTTGGTCAGGATTGCAATGCCTTCTTCCGATAAAGTTACAACCAGATACATTGCGTTTGTCAGTTCAAATAAGGCTGCCGCTGCGTTTTTTAGATCTGCTGCCGAACTGATCTTTTCAAATTTTACCGCTTGTGCCAGTTCTTTTTTATTCGGTTTGATGATAAATGCACCTTGGTATTTGGCAAAATCCAAACCTTTCGGATCAACTATGACTTTTTTGTCCAATCTTTTGCATTCTGCAATGATACGCGCACAAAGCGAAGGCGAAAGCACACCTTTGTTATAATCCGAAAACAGAACAATATCCGCATCTGCAAAATCAGGGATAATCCTGCTAAACAGTTCATCTTCACAGGTTTTGCTGATGGTTTTCGTTACTTCCCGGTCTATCCGTACAATCTGGTGGCTTCCGGCAATAATCCGCGTTTTGATGGTTGTCGGCCGTTGCGTATCAACTACAATTCCCCTCGTGTCTGCGTTTTCATCTGCCAGTACTTTCAAAAGCTCTTTTCCGGCCGCGTCTTCCCCAATAAATCCCGCAACGATCACTTCCGCCCCAAACGACAATAAATTTTGGGCTACATTTCCGGCACCGCCCAAAGTATTGGATTCTTTTTGCACGTTGACAATCGGAACAGGCGCTTCCGGTGATAGCCGGTTTGCGTCTCCCCAAATATATTGGTCGATCATTAAATCACCGACAATCAAAATTTTAGGAGGTTTTATATTGGTAGGCAAAGAACGGACCTTATCGAGCAACATGCTTTTTTTACCGGCGAAAATACAGAAGAATTTTAATTACCTGTTTTTTCAAACCATCTTTCTTGAAAAAGCATCCTTAAAAGAAGCTTAAGGGAACGATCAGCTCAAAGCGGTTTGGCCCGTAACCGCCAAACAAATCTGCATCGGTTAAACGTGTGTAGCGGAGGCCGAAAGTAAAAGGCAGTTCGTTCCAAAGGCTCGAATCAAAATAAACTTCAGTCCCGGCCGAACGGAAATTGGCTTTAAAAGGACGACCGTTTGTGTAAGAATCCGAAGCACGCGTGTAATCATAAAAAACGTTTGCCCGGATACGCAGCAGATAAAAAAAGTTGGCAAAACCGGCATCGGGATAAGCAACCGGAAAATGATAGTTGGCGGCCAGCTTGCTTAACTGGTGCAGGTTTTCGGCCTCGTAACCCCGCGAAAAAGGAAGCTGGTTGGAAAAAAGGCTGATCCCGTTTGCACCATTGTTTTTTTGAAAAGCCGCGTTTAAAACCAAACTGTTGTTTTTAAACAAGCCCGGAAAGTAGAAATAAGCGTTGGCCAACACTTGGTTTGCATCATAATTTGTAACCGCAGTTTTGTAACTTAAACTGATATTTTGCGCCAAACTTGGGTAAATTTGCTGGTAAGCAAGCTGGTTTTGACTGCTAAAAGTAAGCGCATTGCTGAGATAACTGTAAGACCGCGTGCCCAATTGCGACTGAAAAAAGCCGGTGTATTTGCTTTGGTTGTACACATAATTGCTGCCCAATCTTAACCTGCTGGTCGTGCGGCCATTGCTAAAAGTTAAAGGAATCGAAAAACCGCCTTGCAGTTGCGTTTCGTTCCAGTAAACATCGCGGCCCTGGTACAAAGATCTCCGGTCGAAAGTATAATTTACGCCGATGGATAAATAAGGGAACAAAGCGCCATAAACGGCATCAAAACCCAACTCTTTGTAGCCTTCGTTGCGGTTGTAAGTGCCGTACAATTCGGATTGAAACGTGTTGAGGATGTTTTCGCCAACCAAAGAAAGCGTGTAATCCGGATCGTTGAACGAAGGGATTAAACTGTGAAAATTAAAAAGGTGCGACAACCCGCCATATTTTTTAACGGTAAAAGAAGTATTGGGAACGGCAGCCAGCAAATCCGCATTGCTTTTTTCCAAATCAGAAATGTTTAGATCAGCAGGGTTTGCAGCTAAAACATTTTCGGAAATGGGTTGAAAAGTAATTTCATTTTTTTTGATTAGATGAAGCTGAAAACCGGCAGAAGTAAAACTATTGTACAAAATAGCGTTATTGTTTACGGTTGCTTGGTAGTTGCCAATTTCTGTGTTTAAAGCTTTATTTTTAAGCTGATACAGTTTTTTGGTTGATAAAAGAAGCATGTACAATTGGTCGTTTTTCTCCGCAGCAGCCGTAAAAAAAACCGAATCTTTTTGGATGGTTGGAAAGCCGATCACCCGAAAACCATAAGGCGTTAAATTTTGAACATGGCCATTTGCAAGATTGATTTCGGCAAAACCCATCATACCTTTTGGGTTTCTTACGGCGGAAATTACCGTTTCTGCATCCAGAAATTTTGGATAAGTGTAGATGAGGTTTTGCGGGTTTGGCACTTTTTGAAGCACTTTCCCGCTTGCAACATCAATTAAATGCAATTGGCTTTTTCCCTGCGGGGATTGCAAAACGGCAACAATCGTTTTTCCGTCTTCACTCAAATCCGGCGAGAAATACTTGCTTCTTTTACCGATACTTTTTTGGGTTCCGGTTGCCACATCTAAGAGTTGCAAGGCACTGTAATCTTTGTAGCCCCAGCGCAAATCCGGCCGGTAACTGGCATAAACAATTTTCCCGTTTCGGTACGAAAACTGGTTGTCCAACGAAGCATCACGAATACGGATTTCCTTTTCTGTTGATCCAGATTTCAGCATAAAACGGTGTGTTTTGCTGTACGATGATTTTACATAGATAAAAGAAGTATCATTGATAAAAGCCGGAAATTCCTGATCGGCCACAAAATGTTTGGCTTGTTTTTGTGGTTGGTCTTCTGCCGAAAACTGCTGCTTAAAATAATCCAATGCACGTGTTCTGAACTGCGGATAATTAACGCCAGCATACTTTTTTACGGCTCCTCGGAAAGTCCGTTTTACAGATGCGGCATCGTGCGTTACTTTTTTCCAAAAATCATCGCCGTATTTTTCGCGGCCGTAAGCCACCATCATGTAGCCCAAGGGATAATGGTCGGGCACGAAATCCTGGTACGAACCGTTGCGCAGCTTCATCCAACTGTAATTCTTGCCCGCCGACCAAAGCGCGCGGTAACCGTTGTAATAAAACGGCAAACGGCCGCGGCCCTGCCTGCTCACCAAAGTTTCGTTGTAAACCGCATCGCCTTCGTAAAACCAGTTGGGCACGGTTAAAGTGCTGAGGACGGCTTGCCCGCCTTCGCCAAATATCGAGTGGAAGAGTTTGGTGAGGCCGACATCAAAATTGTTGTACTGCTGCACGTGCCGAAACTCATGGATCGCCAGTTGTTCTGCCCAGGGCAAGCTGCCCAGTTCAAAACTGTTTTGGTCGGGCGTTAAATAATATTCGCTTCGAAAAGGTGCCAAACCCACATAACCGTTAGAAACCGTAGTTTGGTTTTGCAGCACGATGTTGATCTTTTTCTGCCGGAAACCAATTGTTGGCGCAATATCTTTGTTCATAAAAACGATGATACTGGCCACGCGGGAAGCCGAAGAATCTAAACCTTTTGGAAAAATAACCCGTGCTGCCGAAGTGTTAATTTGCTGCCATTTGATGGAAGGCGGGTTGCCGCCGAAAGTTTGGGCCTGCAACCGGCAACAAAAAAAGGCAGGTAAAAACAGTATGGCGGCGAATTTGGAAAAGGCAGGCATTTAGCAGGTGGTTTTGCGGGAGGGAAATTAATCAAAATATTGATTTGCGATTGTACGATTTTCCATCCTGAACGCAGTCGAAGGGTTTTTTTATGGTACGTTCTTTTTTCTTGATAAAAAAGAACCAAAAAATCAAGAATGCCGGATCGCCTCCGGGCGGCATTCAGCCCCACGCTCCTGGGCGCATGCCTGCAAGCGGCCCTACCAGTTTCAACAAAAACTTTCTTTTCAATCCCACCTAATTTATGCCGATAAAAGAAGCATTCTAAAAAATAGCCATCAAAAAGCGCAAGGTAACCGCCGTAAATTCCAAAGCGGCAGGTCGTCGCCCAGGTGCGGAAAGGCCGGACAAAACGCCCGGAGGGATCGGGTTTGTCTTGATTTCGTTGGTTCTTTTTCATCAAGGAAAAAGAACGTTAAATACAAGCGGTTTTTACTAAAATCCCTTCTACACTCCAATGACAAGCCCTTCCGTAAAACTCTTAACTTTGCAGCTTGTTCTACAGGTATCATGGCTAAAGTTTCTATCAATTTAACAACCGGTTCTATCCAGCAGGAAGAAATTATTGTCGGGATTGACCTCGGCACCACCAATTCACTGGTTGCTTTTATCAACCCCGATAAAAACCCGCAGGTGATCAACGATACCGGCAAAGGCGTTTTGGTTCCTTCGGTGATCCATTTTGGTGCGCAGGGCGAAATTACGGTGGGGAACGAAGCCAAAACTTTTCTGATCAACGATCCGCAGAATACGATTTTTTCAGTGAAGCGTTTGCTGGGCCGTTCGTACAAAGATGTGGCCGATTACCAAAACTTTTTCTCTTATAAAATCATTGACGACGATACCGAAAGCTTAGTCAAAATTAAGGTCGGCGATGCTTTTTTTACCCCGGTAGAATTGTCGGGACTGATTTTAAAAGAACTGAAAGAACGTGCAGAACACGCCATCAAAACGCCGGTAAACCGCGCCGTCATCACCGTTCCGGCTTATTTTAACGATTCGCAACGACAGGCCACGCGCGATGCCGGAAAGCTGGCCGGTTTGGATGTGCTACGGATTGTGAACGAACCAACGGCCGCAAGCCTGGCTTACGGTATCGGCCTAAACCCTGATGAAACCAAAACCATTGCGGTTTATGATCTGGGCGGCGGCACGTTTGATGTTTCTATTTTGCAAATCCAAAATGGGATTTTTGAGGTTTTGGCAACCAATGGCAACACGTTTCTTGGAGGCGATGATTTTGACCGTTTGATTGTGAACTATTGGATCGAGAAAAACAACCTCCAAAACCAGCCCGATTTGCCGCAGCAGGAATTGCGATTGAAAGCCGAAGAAGCGAAAAAAGCGTTTGCCCACCAAAGTTTGTTCAACGAAAAAATAGGGGACATCTGGTGTACGATTGACCGGACAACTTTTGAGCAACTCATTTTACCAAAAGTTGAAGAAACGATACAAAGCTGTCGGCTTGCGCTAAAAGATGCAGGTTTAGAAATCAGTCAGATTGACGAAGTGGTAATGGTTGGAGGTTCTACGCGCACGGCTTTGGTAAAAAGAAAAGTGGCCGAATTTTTTAACCGTCCCGTTCATGATGAAGTAAACCCGGATGAAGTGGTTGCTTTGGGCGCGGCCATTCAGGCTGATATTTTGGCCGGAAACCGAACCGATATTTTGCTGCTGGATGTTACGCCGCTTTCGTTGGGCATCGAAACGATGGGCGGTTTGATGGACGTGATCATCCCGCGCAATGCAAAAATCCCGACTAAAGCCGGAAGGCAATACACCACTTCGATTGATGGCCAGGTGAACATGAAAATTGCCGTTTATCAGGGTGAGCGCGATTTGGTAAAAGAAAATAGAAAACTGGCCGAATTTGACCTGAAAGGGATTCCTTCTATGCCCGCCGGTTTCCCCAAAGTTGATATTAATTTTTTGTTGAATGCGGATGGGATTTTAACGATCCAGGCAGTTGAACAACGGTCCGGCGTAAAACAACAAGTGGAAGTAAAACCGGCCTACGGTTTAACCGATGCCGAAGTGGAGCAAATGCTGATGGACAGCATCACACACGCGCAAGACGATGTGCAGCAACGGATGTTGATTGAAGCCCGCACCGAAGGCGAACAAATGGTTTACACGGTTGAACGCTTCGTGCAAAAAAACGTGGAATATTTAGGTGCCACTGAAATTACCGACACGCTAAAACTGATTGCCGAACTGAAAGAATCCTTAACCTTGGGCGATAAAGATTTGATTTTGAAAAGGATTGATACATTGAACGAATTTACACGCCCTTTTGCCGAACGCTTGATGGACCAGGCCGTTAGTACAGCCATGCGGGGCAAAAGCGTAGAATAGTTGGAATGATGTTGGCTGGTTGTATTAAAAATTCTATATTTTTAGTGCAATCAAGAAAACCAATGATGCACCAAAATTTTACCTATAAAAACAGTATCGCTACCGCAATCATTGCAGCAATTGCCTGGTTTGCCGTCATTATGCAGTTTCTGATTTCTGTTCCGGAGTACATGCAAAAAGGGGAAACGCTTGCTGGAAGCATCGTGCATTTGGCCAGTTACTTTACCATCCTCACCAATATTTTGGTTGCCGTTAGTTTAACTTCGGTTTTATTGTTTCCTAAAACTTTTATCGGCCGGTTTTTCTCCAAAATTTCTTCGGCTACGGCTATTGCGGTTTACATTACCATTGTGGCCTTGGTTTATAATTTGGTACTGCGGCCATTTTGGAGCGCGAAAGGAGCCTTCAAAACAAATGACGAACTGCTGCACGTTGTCGTTCCGGCTTTATACCTTTTAAACTGGCTGTTTTTTCTGCCCAAAAAAGGCTTGGTTTGGAAGCAATTGCCCAACTGGCTTATTTTTCCGTTGTGCTATTTGTTTTATGTGATTATCCGGGGCGCGTTCACCGGTTTTTATCCATACTTTTTTGTGGATGTAAAAAGGTTTGGTTATGCGGCCGTCGCTTTAAACGCTTTTGTACTGTTGATCGTTTTTGCGGTTTTTTGTGCGATGTTTATTTCTATTGGCAGGAAGCTGGTTTCCGGAAAAGTAATCTCCTAACCAATGCTTTTTTACCGGCATAAAAAAAGCACCCGTTTTGGCAGGTGCTTTTTCAGTTGCAATCAAAAATTGATTATTCATTACCGGCCGCTTCCCGAATCGCCTGGTCTTCTTTCAGTTTATCCACGTTATTGGTGGTGCTGAATTTATCGGTGTTGCCGGCAAAGTATTCTAAAATATCGGCAATGGCATCTAAATTATCACTGATGCGCTGGTGCATGTCCGGCAAATCTTTTTCCAAGCGTTTGTCGCCCAGGTCAATGTTGTCGACCTCAATTTTTCCTAATTTTTGTACAATTGCCTGCTGGCTGTTTTTTAAATCTTCCAGTTCGTGTACAATCTTTTCCATCGCGGCAAATTTTTTCAACGTATCCATAGTGCTTCTTTTATCGGTATAAATTTTTGTGTGATACAAACGCAACATATTTTGCCCGATAAAGTTTTAAACTGCTGTTTACAACAATCGGCTTTCGATGCCGTCTTCTATCGCTTGCATGGTTTCCATCGGCAGCTTTTCGCCGCCTAACTGGTAGCAATGGCCGTGCTGGTCGAACTTGATTTTGGTTTGATGTTCGCCGTCAAAATACGTTTCGTAATCCTCGCCTTTTGGCTCTATTAGGCATAAAACTTTTTGGCCGTTATAGTGGATGTAAAATTCAAAAGGTTCGGTTTCCATAATTTTTTAGGTTGATGAGCAAATGACGTAAATCGAACCTAATGTCGGTTTATTACGAAGATATTTGTTTAGCTAAGAACAAGCAAAAATTAGCAAATCAATTATAGCAAGCTGGGATTTTCTTAAAATCAACTTAAAAAATCACAATTTTAATAGCTGCTTTTCGGATTTCTTGCAAATCAGACCTTAGTTTTCCAAGTTCGCTTTCTATATCCCGAAGTCTTAAATCAAAATTGCAATTTTGCCGTTCGTTTTCCAGGTCATGGATCATACCCTCATAAGTTCGAATGCCACGTTTTGATTCAATGTTATGAATGATGCTTTTTGAAAAAACCACCAAGACCCAGCATAAGGGAGGCGTTGAAATGGATATAAAGTTTCTTAATGCGCCTGATGGTATATAAGCAGCGCCGGCCTCAAAACAAGTTATTAACGTAGCCAGAAAAGTTCCATCCTTTTGATTCTTCAACTGCTTAGTAAGCTCCTGATCCACTAAATTTACAAACTAAGCAACTCTTTTCTTTGTGATACACGATCTTGATTGGTGGAAATAGTTACCCGTTTATCACCTTTAATAAAAGTTATTTTATCTGAATATTTAGCTTTATGGTAAGCGTTATAAGCTATTACCAAAGAAATAATACCAGAGATCAGACAAATTATTGCGATGATGATTGTTGCGGCGGTTCCCATTTTTATTTACAGCAGAAGTTTAATTTGTAAAAGAAGCGTGTACAAATTTTGTATATTTTGTTTTGATATTCAAATATATATTTAATTAAATCTCTTATCAAATATTTTGTTTTGATAAGCCTTTGATTTTAAGGGAGCCGACGACGGGAATCGAACCTGCGACCTACTCATTACGAATGAGTTGCTCTACCAACTGAGCTACGTCGGCTTTTTGTGTTTTTATTGTTGCGCCTTGCTGTCATCCCGATCCGAAGGGAGGAATCTTCTTCAAAGCGTTATTGAATTTATGGCGATAAAAGAAGCATGCTGTTTTGTCGCTTTAAAGAAGATTCCTCCCTTCGGATCGGAATGACAAAAGCAATATCGAAACAACCACCATGCTTCTTTTATGCCGATAAAAATAGTATTTAATTTTTCTACTCGTACACAAAATGATTTTCACTGTTTGCGCTTAGCGAAATTAACAGCGCTTTCAATTTTTCGATATAAGTGTTTAATTCGTTAACCGTATTTTGTTTTTCGGCCTCCAGTTCCGGCTGGTTCAGTTCTTGCAAATGCCTGGCGGTAGTTTGTAATAAACTCCGGCGTTCTTCCAGCTTGCGGATCGTGGTCCACAACGATTCTTCCAGCGTTTCCGATTGCTTGTCGAGCAGCAGTTTCTCGGTATAAACATGGCCGGTAAAACAGCGGTAGCGGTGCAGGCCGTCGTTGTTCAACATAAACAATGTGCCGCCGCAATCGGGGCAGGTATAGTCGCTTTGTGTACCAATGGTTTTTAACTGGTCTATACTGCTGACCATTTTTTCGGTAATTTCAGCTTCCGTCCTGATGTCTTCAGGCACTATGGCTGCTGGTTTTTCGGGTTTTGATTTCATATCATCCAATATATAGCCCATATCCGATATCGGTACACGGTAATCCACTTCAACATGATTTAAAACATTGGTTGGCATATCTCCAAACTGCGCTTCGTCGGGTTCCTGCACAATGCAAACGCCGCCGCATCTTTTAATGGCCATCATACCGGCCGTGCCATCATCCAACAAACCGGTTAAAATGATACCGATCGTTCTGGAGTTAAAAATCACAGCTGCCGAACGGAACAACACATCAATAGAAGGCCGCCAGCGGTTTTCGTGCGGGCCTTTAATAAAACGTATGGTTTTATCGGCAGAAACAAGCATGTGAAAATCCGGCTTGGCAATATAAACGTGCTTGGCCTGTATCTGCTCCCCGTTTTTTGGG
>CAXTKQ010000121.1:0-12062 GCA_964244955.1 uncultured Sphingobacteriaceae bacterium
GGCCCCCGTCAATTCCTTTGAGTTTCACCCTTGCGGGCGTACTCCCCAGGTGGGACACTTAACGCTTTCGCTTGGACGCTGGCCGTATACCGCCAACATCGAGTGTCCATCGTTTAGGGCGTGGACTACCAGGGTATCTAATCCTGTTTGATCCCCACGCTTTCGTGCCTCAGCGTCAATCGCACTTTGGTAAGCTGCCTTCGCAATTGGTGTTCTGTGGCATATCTATGCATTTCACCGCTACTTGCCACATTCCGCCTACCTCAGCTGCATTCAAGCCCGTCAGTATCAAAGGCACTGCGATGGTTGAGCCACCGTCTTTCACCCCTGACTTAACAGGCCGCCTACGCACCCTTTAAACCCAATAAATCCGGATAACGCTTGGATCCTCCGTATTACCGCGGCTGCTGGCACGGAGTTAGCCGATCCTTATTCCTACCGTACATTCAGCCCTCTACACGTAAAGGGGTTTATTCCGGTATAAAAGCAGTTTACAACCCATAGGGCCGTCTTCCTGCACGCGGCATGGCTGGTTCAGGCTTGCGCCCATTGACCAATATTCCTTACTGCTGCCTCCCGTAGGAGTCTGGTCCGTGTCTCAGTACCAGTGTGGGGGGCCATCCTCTCAGATCCCCTAGACATCGTGGCCTTGGTGGGCCGTTACCCCGCCAACTAGCTAATGTCCCGCATGCCCATCTTTATCCTATAAATATTTGACCATTGCACAATGCCGTGCTGTGGTTTTATGCGGTGTTAATCCCTCTTTCGAGGGGCTATCCCCCAGATAAAGGCAGGTTACATACGTGTTACGCACCCGTGCGCCACTCTCATCCCGGCGAACCGGGAATCCCGTCCGACTTGCATGTATTAGGCCTGCCGCTAGCGTTCATCCTGAGCCAGGATCAAACTCTCCATTGTAAAATGATCTGTTTGCCTGGCCCTATTCGTATCTCAAAAATAGGACCTGTAAAATTACTATTGCCAGGCCCTTCCTCTTTTTAGCCCCGGCCCCCTTTAAAAAAAAGGGCCCCCGCTACGCTACATGTTATATATCTTAAAAGAACTTTGCCGCCTCCCCCTCACGGTTCGGCTTTTTTATATCGCCAACTGCGTTGCCGCAGCCAGACCAACCTTTTCATTCGTTTGGCCCCGGATCGCCCTCGGCCCTTTTCCCTTCCCCTTTCGAAAACTCCTTTCGTCCGTTTCGGGAGTGCAAAAGTAGAAATGTTTTTCTTATTTCCAAAATTTATTTTAAAAATAATTTTGGGCTTTTTTAAAAGGGTGATCCCTATCGGTTTAGCAATCCTAAAGCCCCTAAACCTTCGCTTTTCCACCCCCCCCCGCTTTTCAGCCTCTTTCCGCACCGGCAACCTTTACCTTCCTGCCCGTGCCGCCCCCCTCGCGGAAGCGGACGCAAAAGTAAAAACATTTCCTAGTTCTGCAAAAATTATTTTCAAAATCTTTGGGGGAAAACCAAAGCCCTTTCCAAGATAAGCCTTTGCCGCCCACGGCCGGTGGCCTTGACCGCCCCAGTGCCCCCTCAATAGACCGCCCCCCTCGCGAAAGCAGGACGCAAAAATAAAAAAACCTCAGCTAAACAGGCAAGCACACGTCAAACATTTCTCAGTTCACCTATCGTAAAACACTGAAAAAGAAAAAGAAAAAATGAAACGAAACCCTTTTATCGGTACAATTAATGTGTTGTTGTAAGCTGGTTATGAATTGCAATACTATTCCTTTAAACTTTTGTTCGGTAAAAGAAGCATTTCATTAATGCATCATATACAATATTCATAACTATATTCTTGTTTAAATTTTGTTCACCTTGTTTTCTATACTTCTTTTATCACATAAAAATAAGTGGTTTATAGTCCTGTTTGTGCTGATATAATATCTGCAAACAAAATTTATAGGCATAAAAGAAGTATTATCAGTTTAGAGACCGCCATTTAAACAAGCTTATATATAATGAATGCTTCCTACGAAACAGCCAAATTTAGTAGTACCGTTAATAAATGTTAATTTTTTGATCCCTCGAAATTTTCGCTGTAACATTGATTGCAAATTCATTGATTGATCTATAATATTAACTTATCTTTGCAGAATGTTTAAAAAGTGCAGTTCGATTTCATTATTTGGCTTCCTCCTTATCATATCCGTTGGTTTATTCAGTTGTAAAAGTAAATTTGAGAAACTAAAAGCCAGTAACGATTATCAGAAAAAATACCAAGAAGGTATAAAATACTATAATAAAAAGGATTACTCGCGCGCTTTGGCTTTGTTTGACGATTTGATACAACGCTACCGAGGCCGCGAAGAAGCAGAACTTTTGTTTTTTAATTATGCTTACGCAAATTATTTTTTAAAGGATTACACTTCGGCCGGATATCATTTTAAAAACTTCGCTGATACTTATCCAAATAGCTCGCGGGCGGAAGAATGCCGTTATATGTCGGCCTATTGTGCTTATCTGGAAGCGCCAAATGCAACTTTAGACCAAACCAACACTTTACAATCTATTGATAAATTACAATTGTTTATCAACTTGTACCCGAAAAGTACGCGGGTTGCCGAAGCCAGCAAATTGATTCAAAACCTGCGCGACCGTTTGGAAGTGAAATCTTACGAAAACGCAAAATTGTATTTAACTATTGGCGACTATAAATCTGCCGTTATTGCTTTTCGTAATTCAATGCGCGATTTCCCGGACACAAAGTACGCCGAAGAAATGGAGTTTTTAACCATCCAAGCCCAATATATGTATGCTAAAAACAGCCTGGAAACTAAACAGGAAGAACGCTTCCAAGAAGCCATTGACGCTTTTAATGAGTTTAAAGAGAAGTATCCCTCGAGCCAATATTTAAAACAGGCAGAAGCGTTAAGCCGCCAGTGCCAAAACAGCATCCAGAACGTTAAGAAGTATCTGGCCAATATGGACAACGAGCAAAAAGCCTTTAAAAAACAGGTTGAACAGGAAAAAAGTAAACAAGCACAAGCAACACAAGATATTAAAACCCCATAAAATAAGATGAGCAATACAAAACCCGTTTTGGCAAGCACCACGGTAACGCGCGATTTGCGTGACCTGGACAAATCAACCGATAATATATACGAATCTATTGTGGTGATGTCTAAAAGGGCAAACCAAATTTCTAATAATATCAAAGAAGAATTGGGCCAGAAATTATCGGAGTTTACCCAATCCAACGATAACCTGGAAGAAGTTTTCGAAAACCGCGAGCAGATTGAAATCAGCAAGCATTACGAAAAAATGCCAAAACCTTCTTTAATTGCCGTTCAGGAATTTTTGGAAGGCAAAATTTATTACCGCAACCCATCCAAAGAACAATAGTTTTAACAAACGTACACGAAAGCCTTTCCACAAAACAGGAAGGCTTTTTTTATAGCCAAAAAACTTATTTTTGAAAATGCTGAACGGTAAAAAAATTTTGCTGGGCGTTTGCGGCAGTATTGCAAGTTATAAATCTGCTCCTTTAATTCGTTTGTTGGCAGAAGCTGGCGCAACGGTACAAGTAATCATGACGCAGGAAGCAACCAACTTTATTACACCGCTTACACTTGCTACGCTTTCAAAAAACCCGGTTTTAGTTAAATATTATAAAACCGAAACCGGCGAATGGAACAACCATGTGCAATTGGGTTTGTGGGCAGATTTGATGCTGATCGCGCCTGCTTCTGCCAATACGATCGCAAAAATGGCAAATGGTTTGTGCGATAATTTGCTGACGGCTGTTTACCTTTCCGCAAAATGCCCGGTTTATTTTGCGCCAGCCATGGACTTGGATATGTGGAAACATCCTTCCACCCAAAACAACATTCAGAAGTTGATTTCTTATAAAAACATTTTAATAAAACCAGCATATGGCGAACTGGCCAGCGGTTTGGTTGGCGAAGGAAGATTGGCAGAACCGAAAGAAATTGTCGAATTTCTAAACCATTCATTTGGCAAAATGCTTCTTTTAGCAGGCAAAAAAGTGTTGGTTACGGCCGGGCCAACGTTTGAAGCGATTGATCCTGTCCGTTTTATTGCCAATCATTCTTCCGGGAAAATGGGTTTTAAACTGGCAGATGAACTGGCCAATCTAGGCGCAGAAGTTATGCTGGTTACCGGCCCTTCCAATCAGGAAACGCAGAACAAAAACGTGAAGCGCATCAACATCACTTCTGCGGAGGAAATGCTGCAGCAATGCCTAACTTATTTTCCCGGTTCACGTATTTGTGTGATGAATGCTGCAGTTGCTGATTTTACGCCAAAAATTGTAGCTGATCAAAAAATGAAAAAGCAGGATCAGAATTTAACCATCGAACTTAAACCAACCGTTGACATTTTGCAAACTTTAGGTGCACAAAAGAAGCATGGCCAAATCTTAGTTGGCTTTGCTTTGGAAACGAACGATGGCGAACGTTATGCTTTGGATAAATTGCAGAAAAAAAATTTGGATCTGATCGTTTTAAACTCGCTTGCTGATACCGGCGCGGGTTTTAAAACCGATACCAACAAAGTAACTATGATTGATAAACATCTGCAAAAAACCGAAATCGGGTTGAAACCAAAACCGAAGTTGCTGGCGATATTTGCCAAAAAATTATTCAATTACTCAATAAATGAAATTTATAAGTTTTATTCTGATACTGTTTTTATCATACAATTTTTCGTGTGCACAGGATTTAAATGCCCGCGTTCAGGTACTTTCGCCCAAAATTCAAACCACCAACAGAAGGGTTTTTACGGCTTTAGAAACCGCGATCAAAGATTTTTTGAACGGAAGAAAATGGAGTGCCGACCAGATTACGCCACAGGAAAGGATTGATTGCAACTTCGTGATCAACATTACGCAATGGGACAACGCAAGTGCGTTTAGTGCTGAAGTTCAGGTACAATCCAGCCGCCCGATTTTCGGCTCCAATTATAATTCTACCTTGTTGAACATCAATGATAAAGATTTCGACTTTACTTATACCGAAGGCCAGATTATTGATTTTAACGACCAGCTTTTTCAAAATAACCTCAGTTCGTTTTTTGCTTTTTATGCTTATGTGATTGTTGGCTTGGATTACGATTCTTTTGCACAACGCAGCGGAACACCTTACTTTGAACACGCCCAAAGCATTGTCAATTCTGCCCAAACTTCTTCTTATAAAGGCTGGAAAGCTTTCGACAACAACCACAACCGTTATTGGCTTGCCGAAAACTTAGGCAACAATGCTTATACGGGCCTTCGCGATTTTAGCTATACCTACCATCGTTTGGGTTTGGATGTGATGGCTTCCAATGCCGACCAGGGTTTAAAAGCCATCACGGCCGCGCTTCCTTCCATTGCCGATATTGACCGGCAGCGTACCGGTGCTTTTTTGCCGCAAGTGTTTTTCACAGCCAAAAGTGATGAACTGCTGCAGGTTTTAAGCAAAGCCACGCCTCAGGAAAGGGAGCAGGCTTATCAAGCATTAAGCAAAGTTGACCCGGCAAATGGAAACAAATACCAGGTTTTGTTAAGGAACTAATCTTTTTAGCTGCATTGCAACCGAATGCGTAAATTTGTTTTCTATAAAAATAAATTATGCTGAGTAGGTTAACGATTAACAATTATGCGCTGATTGATAATCTGGATATTGCGTTTGATGCCGGTTTAAACATTATGACGGGCGAAACCGGTGCCGGAAAATCTATTATTTTGGGTGCGCTTTCGCTGATTTTGGGCCAGCGGACGGAAAGCAAGTACTTTTTTAACCAGCAAAAAAAGTGTGTGATCGAAGGTTTGTTCCGGATTGATGGCTTTCATCTTAAAAAATATTTTGAAGAAAACGATTTGGATTACGAAGCCGAAACCGTTTTGCGCCGCGAAATTAATGCCGACGGAAAATCGCGTGCTTTTGTAAACGATACGCCGGTTAACCTGGCTTCGTTAAAACAGTTGGGCGAAAAGCTGATTGATATTCATTCGCAACATGCCACCGCGGAGATTAACGATCCTAATTTTCAATTGCTGGTTGTTGATTCGATCACCAATCATTCCGAGCTTTTAGAGCAATACCGCAATGCTTTTTTTACCTATAAAAAATCAGCAACCCAATTACAACAATTGATTGCGGAGAATGAAAAGGCGAAAAGCGAAGTAGATTATTTGCAGTTTCAGTTTGATGAGTTGGAAAAAGCCAGTTTGGTGGAAGACGAGCAGGAACATTTAGAGCAGGAATTATACGCGCTGAACAATGCCGAAGAGATTAAACGAAACCTGTTAAACGCCAATTATTTATTGCAGGAAAGCGAAACGGCGGCTTTGAACCAATTTAAAGAATCGTTGCAATTGTTGAATTCGTTGGAAAAATTCAATCCAAAAGTTGGCGAATTGGTGCAGCGACTGACCAGCATCAACATAGAACTGAAAGATATAGTTGCCGAAATTGAAGATTTAGAACAAGCCACACAAGTTGATGAAGTGCGGACAACGCAAATCAGCGATCGGTTGGCACTGATTTTTACCTTGCAAAAGAAGCATCGCGTGAGCAGCAATGCAGAATTGTTGCAGATTCAGGAAGATCTGTCAGACCGTTTAAACAAAATCCAATCCGGTGATGATTCAATAGAAAACCTGCAAAAACAACTCGAAAAACAAAAAACAGAACTGCAAAATAGGGCTTTGGCTTTATCCAAAAACCGGCAAAAAGCCATCCCGGAAATCGAAAAACAAATTTTAAAAACGCTGGCCGATGTAGATATGGGCCAAGCCGTTTTAAAAATCGAGAACAATATAACGGTAAAAGAAGCATTTGATAAAAACGGGATTGATCATATCCGCTTTTTGTTCTCGGCCAATAAAGGTCACAAAATGGCGGAGATGAGCAAAGTTGCTTCGGGCGGAGAACTTTCGCGGGTGATGTTGAGTATCAAATCTTTAATTTCGCGTTACACCGCTTTGCCAACCATTATTTTTGATGAGATTGACACTGGCGTTTCGGGCGAAGTGGCCAACAAAGTTGGTTTGGTGATGGAGCAATTATCGCAACATTTGCAAGTGGTTACCATCACGCATTTGCCGCAAATTGCAAGTAAAGGCCAATCACATTTTTTGGTTTATAAAAACGATACCGGCAAAATTCCTTCCACCAAAATTAGAAAACTAACGGAAGAAGAACGTGTGCTGGAAATTGCCAAGATGTTAAGCGGCAGTAAACCCGGCGAAAGTGCGCTGCAAAATGCAAGGGAATTGTTGAATAGTTAACACAAGTAATTTCGATTTTAAACTTACCGATAAATAATTCTAATTTTAGGCGCTAAACAAAAATCAAATGGCTTATAATTTATTACAAGGTAAAAAAGGCATCATCTTCGGTGCTTTGGATGAAAAATCAATCGCCTGGAAAACCGCATTGCGTTGCGTGGAAGAAGGCGCACAAATTGTATTGACTAACGCGCCGATTGCTTTGCGCATGGGCGAAATAAATAAACTTGCCGAAGCTTGCGACGCGCCGGTTATTCCTGCCGATGTTACCATTAACGCCGATATTGAAAACCTTTTTGAAGCTACCAAAGAACACTTTGGTGGTGGCGTAGATTTTATTTTGCATTCTATTGGGATGAGTTTGAACGTTCGGAAAAACATTCCGTACACCAACTCCAATTATGATTTTATGCACAAAACGATTGATATTTCGGCTATGTCGTTGCACCGCATTTTGCAAGTTGCCATGAAACAGGATATGATTAACGAGTGGGGTTCTGTGGTTGCTTTAACTTACATTGCCGCGCAGCGTATTTTCCCTGGTTACGACGAAATGGCCGATACGAAAGCGATGCTGGAAAGTATTGCACGCAACTTTGGCTATCAATATGGTGTTAAAAAACATGTTCGCATCAATACCATCAGCCAGTCTCCAACCCGCACCACTGCTGGCGGCGGTATCAAAGGTTTTAATGGTTTTATTGATTTTGCCGAAAAAATGTCGCCGCTTGGAAATGCCGATGCCGATCAATGTGCTGATTATACGGTAACCTTATTTTCTGACCTAACCAAAATGGTTACGATGCAAAACCTTTTCCACGATGGCGGATTTTCCAGCGTTGGCGTAACACAACCGGTAATTGACCAGATGGAAAAACAGTAATGCTTCTTTTACCACCTAAAAATTGGCAACATAAAAAAGTCCCGGTAGAAAAACTATCGGGACTTTCTGTTTAGAAAAGCTTCTAATTATTCACCTGTTTGTTCTTGCTCAGGTGTTTTATCACTTTCTGCAGCTTTTGCATTGATGGTGATTTGTTTGGTTTCTGTGTCGAAATCAACTTCCATCAACGTACCTTCAGCCAGCTCGCCTTTCAGGATTTCTTCTGCAATTGGGTCTTCCAGGTATTTTTGGATTGCCCTTTTCAGCGGACGGGCACCAAATTGCGAATCATAACCTTTCTCGGCAATAAACTCTTTGGCACCAAGCGTTAACTTCACATCAAAACCTAAACTGTGTACGCGATCAAACAAAGCAGTCAGTTCAATATCAATAATTTTGAAAATTTCATCTTTGCCCAAACTGTTAAACACGATCACATCATCAATACGGTTTAAAAACTCTGGCGCAAAAGCACGTTTTAAAGCATTTTCAATCACGCCTCTAGAGTGTGCATCAGCCTGATCTGTTTTAGCAGAAGTTGTAAAACCAACACCCTGGCCAAAATCTTTTAACTGGCGTGCACCAATGTTTGAAGTCATAATGACAATGGCATTTCTGAAATCCACTTTACGGCCTAAAGAATCGGTTAATTGCCCTTCGTCCAAAACCTGCAACAAAATGTTGAAAACATCCGGGTGCGCTTTCTCAATCTCATCCAGTAAAATTACAGAATATGGTTTCCGGCGTACTTTTTCGGTTAATTGTCCGCCTTCTTCATAACCAACATATCCCGGAGGGGCTCCGACTAAACGAGACACAGCAAATTTTTCCATGTACTCGCTCATGTCAATTTGGATCAACGAATCTTCCGTATCAAACATGAAACGGGCAAGTTCTTTTGCCAATTCCGTTTTACCAACACCGGTTGGGCCTAAGAAAATAAATGAACCGATTGGTTTTTTAGGGTCTTTCAATCCGGCACGTGTCCGTTGGATTGCTTTTGTTAATTTCTTAATCGCATCAGACTGGCCAATAATTTTATCACTAATCTTGTCTGCCATATTCAGCAATTTCTGACTGTCGGCCTGTCCAACACGTTGAACCGGAATACCAGTCATCATTGAAACAACTTCGGCAACGTTATCTTCGGTTACGGTATAGCGTTTTGCTTTAGTTTCTGCTTCCCAAGCTGATTTAGCTTGTTCCAATTCTTCCAGCAAATGCTTTTCGGTATCACGCAATTTCGCAGCTTCTTCGTATTTCTGGCTGCGCACTACTTTGTTTTTCTCCAGCTTAATTTGTTCAATCTTTTGCTCAATATCCAAAATATTTTGCGGAACATGGATATTGGTTAAGTGAACACGGGAACCAGATTCGTCCAAAGCATCAATCGCTTTATCCGGCAAAAAGCGGTCAGTAATGTAACGGGAAGTTAAAGAAACGCAAGCTTCAATCGCTTCCTGGGTATAAGTTACACCGTGATGCTCTTCGTATTTATCTTTAATTCGGGTCAGGATCTCAATCGTCTCATCCGGGGTTGCCGGCTCAACCATCACTTTTTGAAAACGGCGGTCTAAAGCACCGTCTTTTTCAATATACTGACGGTATTCGTCTAAAGTAGTTGCACCGATACATTGAATTTCTCCGCGGGCCAAAGCCGGTTTAAACATGTTGGAAGCATCCAGCGAACCGGAAGCACCACCAGCGCCAACAATGGTATGGATTTCATCAATGAACAAAATCACATCAGGAGACTTTTCCAGCTCGTTCATCACGGCTTTCATACGCTCTTCAAATTGACCACGATATTTTGTTCCGGCAACCAGAGAAGCCAAATCCAAAGTAACCACGCGTTTGTTAAACAGTACACGTGATACTTTACGCTGTACAATCCGCAATGCCAAACCTTCGGCAATGGCTGATTTACCAACACCCGGTTCGCCAATTAAAATCGGGTTATTTTTCTTCCTGCGGGATAAAATTTGCGAAACACGCTCGATTTCTTTCTCGCGGCCAACAATTGGATCCAACTTTCCATCTTCGGCTGCTTTGGTTAAATCGCGGCCGAAATTATCTAAAACTGGTGTTTTTGATTTAATGTCTGACACTTTTTTTGGTTGGCTAAATGATTCTTCATCACGGAAATCGTCGTCTCCGCCGGTTGAAGATCCTGGCAATTCATCGGTAACATCATGTTTACCGGATTCTACTTCCGCTTTAAACACTTCGTAATTCACGTTAAACTGTGCTAAAATCTGCGATGCAATATTGTCCTCGTCCCTTAAAATAGATAGTAAAAGATGTTCTGTCCCGATCAAATCGCTTTTGAAAATCTTTGCTTCTAAGTACGTGATTTTCAATACTTTTTCTGCCTGTTTGGTTAACGGGATGCTGCCGATATTTACGGTGGTCCCTGTTGTCCCTTTCACTGCATCTTCCACAGCACGCCTTAAACGTGCCACATCTACATGCAGCCCTTTTAATAATTTTATCGCAACGCCATCACCGTCGCGAATTAAACCCAGTAACAAATGTTCTGTTCCTATATAATCATGCCCGAGACGCAATGCCTCCTCTCTGCTATACGAAATAACATCTTTTACACGGGGCGAAAATTTTGCTTCCATAATATATCTTTCAAATAAAGGGAAAGTACTAATCTATAAATAAATTTTTATTTACCAACAAACAGCACTTTCAAGTATAAATTTATCAACAATTACGCCATTAAATAACTTTCGTTGCAACAATAATCTAATGTACCCATTTTTACTGCTTTCTGACTAATTTAGCCATGTAAAATTTTTAAAGCAGAAATAATGGCAGACGAAAAAATTATATTTTCAATGGCGGGCGTAAACAAGGTTTATCCGCCGCAAAAACAGGTTTTAAAGAATATTTACCTGAGCTTCTTTTATGGGGCAAAAATTGGTGTGATCGGTTTAAATGGTTCCGGGAAATCTTCGGTTTTGAAAATCATTGCCGGTTTGGATAAGGCTTACCAGGGCGATGTGGTTTTTTCACCGGGATACACCGTTGGCTATTTGGCGCAGGAACCGGAATTAGACCCAACAAAAACAGTAAAAGAGGTGGTGGAAGAAGGTGTTGCGGCAACAAAAGCGATTTTGCAGGAATACGAAGACATCAACGAAAAATTTGGTTTGCCCGAAGTTTATGAAGATGCCGATGCGATGGATAAATTGCTAGCAAGGCAAGGCGAACTGCAAGATAAAATTGATGCCAGCAACGCTTGGGAATTGGATGTGCAGTTAGAGCGTGCGATGGATGCTTTGCGCTGCCCTGAACCGGAAACGAAAATTGCCACATTGTCAGGCGGGGAACGCCGCCGCGTTGCTTTATGCAGATTATTGCTGCAAGAACCTGATGTTTTATTATTAGACGAGCCGACCAACCATTTGGATGCGGAATCTATTGATTGGCTGGAACAGCACTTAAAACAGTATAAAGGAACGGTGATTGCCGTAACGCACGACCGTTATTTCTTAGATAATGTTGCAGGATGGATTTTAGAATTAGACCGTGGGGAAGGCATTCCGTGGAAAGGAAATTATTCATCTTGGTTGGAGCAAAAAGCGAAACGTTTGGCACAAGAAGAAAAAACAGAAAGCAAACGCCAGAAAACGCTGGAGCGCGAATTGGAATGGGTAAGGATGGGACCAAAAGGCCGCCACGCCAAAGGCAAAGCGCGGATTGCCAATTACGATAAATTAGCTTCCGAAGAAACCAAAGAACGCGAAGAACGATTGGAATTGTTTATTCCGCCAGGCCCAAGATTAGGCAATGTGGTGATCGAAGCCAGCAACGTAACCAAAGCTTTTGGTGATAAAATTTTGTTTGATAACCTCAGTTTTTCGCTTCCGCCTGCCGGAATTGTTGGCATTATTGGCCCAAACGGTGCCGGTAAAACTACTTTGTTC